>JAEZZN010000132.1 GCA_023418535.1 Bacillota bacterium
TTAATTTAGCATCCAAGTTTGAAAGAGGTTCGTCCATTAAGAATACTTGTGCATCTCTTACGATAGCTCTACCTAAAGCCACTCTTTGTCTTTGTCCACCTGAAAGTTGTTTTGGTTTTCTATCTAACAATTCTTCTATTTCAAGAATTTTAGCAGTATTTTTTACTCTTGCGTCAATTTCTTCTTTTGATAATTTAGCAATCTTTAAACCAAATGCCATATTATCATAAACTGACATATGTGGATAAAGAGCATATGATTGAAATACCATAGCTATATCTCTATCCTTAGGTGATACATCGTTAACTAATTTTCCATTGATGTATAATTCTCCACCTGATATCTCTTCAAGCCCAGAAACCATACGTAAAGTTGTTGTCTTCCCACATCCTGAAGGACCTACAAATACTATAAACTCTTTGTCTTTAATATCTAAATTAAAATCATAAACTGCTTGAAAACCGTTGTCATAAATCTTTTGAATATTATCAAACTTTAATGTTGCCATAGTTTTCCTCCTACTTTTTTATATCATATTAATTATATACCTAAAAAAAGGTTTTCACAAATTCCTATTAGATTTAGGTTTTTTTTTTATAATTCGTCTATTTTTTTACAATTTTAGGAAATTGTTTTCAATAAATTGTAAAATTCTCTAAATTGTTTAATTCTAAAACCCTTATAAAAAAAATTAATCACTTCCGTTTTCCCCTAAATATACGCATTTTCTCTAATATATATCATAAAGATTCATAGTAATACTATCTATCGTAATATGAATATGGTTTCATAATTATCTTAATACAGTTGCATAATTATCTTAATACAGTTTCAAAAATCGGTGTATCTAGAAATTTTGATACACCGATTTTACCTATACAAAGTATTCAATTATTTTATCTATAACTTTTGTTCCTGACGTTGCTATAAGTTGAGTTGCCGGGAACTCTTGTGTTCTCGTTTCAACCATAAAGCTCTTTGATTTTAATAAAGAATCATTTGCAGATTGAGTTAAATCTTCAATAACATCTTTATCATAATCCATTCTTTCATATAAATATCTTTCTAGTAAATATTTAGATGTTAAGGATTTGTAATAAAGTGAACTTATATATGGATGTAAATCTTCTTTCAGACCTTCAAACTTTGTAAGTTTTAGGTAATTTTCTATTGAATTCATTATATTTTCAAATCTTTCAATCAATTCTTTTAGATAATACTCATATTGATTTGAATCATTTTCTATTCTAATTAGAAGTTCTTCGAATAGTTTTTGTATCTCTTTAGATTCTTCTAATCCTTCAATTCCGCCATTGTCAGCACTTGACATATGAGTTGCTATTTCTAAAAGATAGTCTGAAGTTTCACTTTCAATGTGCTTAAATGAATCTCTCCATGATTTTTCATAATCAAAACTTTCTGTATTCCAACTATAATCACAAGTTTGGAATATAGCAGGAAACGAAGCATAAGCCTCTTGCATTGGATTTGTGATCGTACCTACAATATTTATAACACCTTTGTGATACATCTCGGCTTTACCCATAAATACACGAATAGTCTCTTTCCTATCTATATCATTTACTGGCCAATTCATCCAAAATAGAGGATCTCTTCTAAATCCAATCTTTGTATCTTTAGTCTTAAAACCATTAATTGCAGATTGAGTAATAGGAGCGCAGGTAATATCTCCTGTAAACATTATTTGCACATCATTTGGAAATTCTTTTGAATAAATATCAAGTTCATCTGCATCAAAGCCCCAATCAGCTAATACATAACTAGCTGGTACAAATACAAAGTCATAGACATCTCCCTTTTCACTTCCCCATTTTGAAACTTCATTCATTACTCTTACTACCGTTTCTTTAGGAAGTTTTCCTACATCATCTCCAAGAACTCCAAATTGTCTTACTCCACAATCGTAAAGTTGATTAAATTTATCTAAAAGTTTAACTACACTTTCTTCAAAATTATCTTCATCAATAGGACTTGAATCTTTCTTAAATGGAGAAATTGTCCATACATATCTTGTCTTTATTGATTCTCCAAGCCTTGCAAGTTTTGAAATTTCTTCAAGTTCTTCTTTTGGATATAATTCATACCATTTATCTCTATGATATGGATCATCTTTTGGAGCAAATATAAATACATTCCCTTTAACCTCTGACATAAATTTCATTATATCTGCACGTTTTTTATTACCCCAAGGAATACCATAATATCCTTCAATTACACCTCTGATTTTTTGATTCGCAAAATCTTGTATTTCTAATTTTCTAAGTAATTTATCACTTCCTATTTGAGATAATACTTGACCAAGAGTAAGTAGTGCATAGTATGCAGCATCATTATTTACAGCTACTATATCTATTTCTTTATCAATATTTAATTCATAAGCATCAAATTCACTTGAAAACTCTTCATCGATTTTGATATTTACCTTTAATTCACCTTCGCCATATTTATCTATTAACGAATTAAGTTTAGCCTCAACATATTTATCAATACAAGTATCTCCCACAGATAAACCATTAAATTCAATAATTTTATTTAAATAATTTATATGTTGAACTTTTGGAACTATATTATATTCGAAATTTTCATTATCTTTATTGAATACATCTAAATTAAATTCTCTATACACAATCTCTATCCTATCTCCATTTAAATCGGTTGCTCTTTCATAAGCTATCGCAAATCTATCTTCAGATATTTGTTCAATACTTGAATATCCAAAGAATCCTTGTTCTAGTAAATAGCTATTTACAAATTTAAATTCTTCTCCATCAAATTCTAGTAGATTTATCTTTCCATTCAATCTTAAGAAATTACCATTTGTAGATGGTGCTGAAACTAATAAATATTCCTTTCCTTCTTTTTCAAAAAGTAAAGTACCCATTTGACACCAGGATTGAGCTTTAAAATCTACATCTCTAGTACGATTTCTAAATGATTCTCCATTATCTTTTGAGACTATTTCTTCAAAAGTTCTTGGAAGTCCTGTTTTATAGTTTCTAATTATAAGTCTTAAATCTCCATTTGCGTGTTTTACAAGTGAAGATTCCCCAGTTTGATATGTTTCGTTATAAGGCTCATTAATATTTATAACTTTTTCATTAACTATTCTTTCATCATTTATAGAAGCTTTTCTTTCCCAAGTTTTACCTTGATCATCAGAAACAATTAAACATGAAGATTGTCTATTATTTTTATCTGTGAAATACGCTGGAAATACCAATCTTCCATCATTAAGCTCATATCCTCTCGATGGTGACACACCCATAAATCTCATATAATCTTCTTTAATATATTTATTTAACATTCTAAGATTTTCCCAAGTCTTACCATCATCGTCCGAATGTGTAACAAGTATATGACTTACTTTTCTAAGCTCCAATGGACCATTTCCTACAAATATATTTCCAAGCATCATATCTCCATGGAAAATATCTCCCATCCTCTTAAATGGTTGGTTTTCATCAATAAAGATGGTAAATGAAGTATCTTCTCCATCCATAGTTTTAACTTTATTGCCATCAAGATATAATACTTCTCCATTTTTGTCTAAAAGCTCTAAATATTTTTTCCCATTTACTTCTACATATCCACTTCCATGTTCACCACTTGTATCAAAATATCCATCAGAATTTGGAAATGCAGTTACAAATAGAAATATTCTACCTGTAGTCTTACTTTGCAATATTGAAGAATCTATAGTAAAGCCTGAAACTTCATTGTCTTTAATGTCTGGTAAATCAATAACTCTTACTTGTTTATCGAAATCTTTTCCTTTTTCTTTTCTTCTTATTATAGTATCTATATCTCCCCAGTCCATAATGACATTGTTTCTTCTATCCGAAACTAAAAGTAAAGTATCATCAATAGTTTTGTATAGTAATGGAATTCTATAAAACTTTGAATCATCCATTCCTGGATAATATAAAACTTCGGGCTCAGTTATAGCATTGTTAGGAAATAAATCTTTATTCTTTTTTACAAGTTTTTCTATGAATGGATTAATATGCAATGTTCCACTTTCTGTCTTAAGAATCCTAGACCTATCAGGATTTACATATATATAATGCTTATTAGATTCATTTAATTTTTCCATTCCTGCATCGTATAAATATTTTGATAATTTCTTATTTTCACTATAGGAATCAATAGAATCAATTAGATAATTTGCAGCTTCTAACTTTTCTTTTAAATTTAGTACAAATGGTTCTAAATCTTTTTTTAGTTTTTCATTTTCTGCAAAATCTAAATATCTTAAGCATGAATCAATAATATATTCAAATTCCTCTTTAATTTTTTCTAAATTTGCATCATCAATATCTTTAGATAATAATTCTTTAATATCTTCTGATTCTTCAAGACCATAAATTCCTTTATCATCTTGATTTGACATATGACTTGAAATTACTCCTAATTCATAAGTCATATCAGATTCAAGAATATTCAGTGCTTCCTTATGATTTAAAGTACTATCAAATGCTTCGATATTCCAACCATAGTCAGAAATCCCAAATAATGCAATAAGTGAAGCATATGCTTCTTGCATCGGATTAGTAAGCGCCCCATATAGATTGTCTACCATATTATCTAACATTGACATCTTGCCAAGATGAAGTTTTCTGTAATCAGGATCTATATCATTAACAGGGAAATTTAACCAGAAGAGTGGATCTTTTCTTACTAAACCATCGCTATCTTTTGTCTTATACTCATCTAAATCTTTTTTATCAATAGGTGCACAAACTTTTCTACCTGTATGGAATAGATGTACATCATCTGGAAATTCTATTTCATATGCATTGATTTCTTTTGCATCCCAAAATTCTTTGCTTAAATTATAGGCTCCAGGACAATACACAAAATCTCTGACATCATCTTTCGTCTTTCTCCATTTTGAAAGCTCATTCATCATCATTACTGGAATTTTTGGATCAAGTCCTCCGACATCATCTCCAAGAACACCAAACTGTCTAACCCCTACATTATAAAGTTGCTCAAATTTAGCAATTATTTTTTCTATTGATTCATCAAAATTATCTAAATTTATAGTTTTTTGGTAAAATGGTGCAATTGTCCATACAAAATAGTTTTTATATTTATTGCCTTGCTTTGCAAGTTTACCTATTTCTTCTAATTTTTCTGCATCATATAGTTCAAACCATTTTTCTCTATGATATGGATCATCCTTTGGAGCATAAATAAAAGCATTATTTTTATATCTACCACCAAATTCGATGATATCCATTCTTGCTTGAAAACTATATGGAATTCCATAATAACCTTCAATCATTCCTCTCATTTTAAGTGATGGATAGTCTTCTATGCTTAATTTCTCAATCTTATTACTATCAAACTCAAGCAATCTTTCAATAGTAACAATAGCATAAAATGCCATATCTTCATCTGAAGCTTTTATATTTACTTCATTAGAGATATCTATTTTATATACATTATCTAAATCTCTATCAATTTCAATATTTATTATTAATTCTTTTTGTCCATTATATCTAGATTTTATTTCATCAATTTTTTCAATTATAGCTTTATCGTCAATATCATTTATATTAAACTTAATATTGTCAAAATCTATAAATTCATCATGATATACCATTTTTTTTGGCGTTGGGTAAATCCTATTTTCCATTTGCTTCTCCTAGTTTAATATAGTAAATCCTTTCTGTTAGATTTGCTTCATCTATTACAATTATTCTAAATTCTCCATCTATTTCTTCTGGTTTTATAATTGTATAAGATGCATTATTGGTAACTTTTACGTCTATCTCTGGTATATAATTAGTATTTATATGATAGACTCTTTTCTCTTTATTAAATCCTTCTAATTCTTTACCATCTATGAAAATTTCTAAATCAAAATCAAATTTAGATTTCGCAATATCTCCATATGCTTCAAGTTCACTTATACCAATAGCTCTATCTTCGCTAGCTTCCATATCAATTCTTATCGCAAAAGTTGAAACATCCTCGATTTTTATATTTATAAATCTATCATCTTCAAATTCTTCAAGTATTTTTACTTCTTCAAAATTCTCTAAATTATTTAATTCATGATTATCAGGAATATTTGCATAATTGTTTGGAATTGTTATTTCATTTTTTGTGAAATATCTAATCGTAAATTTATCTGGTTTAGCTGTTTCTTCATCTTCAAAAAACGCAATTCTTATATTGGAAATACTATGTTTTTCAAGTTTTCCAGCTCTTCCAAATATTATTCCAACATAATCATCTGGCCTTTTTTCTTTTGAAATATTACTCCATCTATCTATATAATTTTTATCATATGAAGTAACTCCATTATTTATTGCAAGAATTGAATCTTCTCCATCTTCATTAGTGTATGATGCAAATCCAGCTGGAATTTCTGATCCATTCCATGCTTCGGCGTAATTATAGCTTCTAATTACATCCATACTCTCTCTTAAATAAAGCTTTGATACAAACCCGTCAACTTTTGCTTCATATTCTAAATCAGAAATTTTATCCCATTTTTTTATTCTCTTTTCTATCTTCTCTCCATTTAGATTGTAAATCTCAGTTGAAAGAGGTAGTAAAGGTTCTAATCCTTCTTTTATTGCCATTGAAAAATTTTTGGCTTGTACAAATTTGTCCTTTGTTGCTTCAGCTGTTGAAATTTCCTTATCAGATAAATCTATATTAATTTCATCAATAAGCTTTTCTTCAAAATTTTTCTTTTCTTCTACTGCTTGAAGTTCAATTATAGCTTTTTCTAAACCTTCTGATTTTGCTGTCACGCTAAACTCGTCTTCAAATGGTTTTATAATTATTAAACCCTTACCACTAAATGCTTTTCTTCTAAATTTTCCGTTTTTATCAGCCTTATATCTTTCTTGTGATGCAGCATTTCCATTATCTACACCTAATATTTCACAACCATAAGCTTCAAACTCTACTAAATTATCTGCTGTTGGTACAAGATTTCCATCTTTATCAAATATTTCAAATATTACAAATGAAGAATTTCCTTTTAATATTTCGCTATCTTTCAAAAGATTAATCTTATAAGCATCTCCAGATGTTACGACTTTATCTGAAGCGATTAATTTTTGATTTGTTTTTAAATCATCACTATCTTCAAATGCTTTTGCTTCTAAAACTCCAGCTTCATATGGAACTAGCCATTCTAGATAAAGTTCATCTTCTTTTTCACCCTCATAATATTTAAATCCATATGAAGTTGTTTTTTCGTTGAAGGATTTTACTCCTTGTGATTTTCCATTTAAAAATAGTTCTGCATTCTTTAAGTTTGAATAAACTCTTACAGGAATTTTATTATCATCTCTTTTAATATCTGTACCTTGTTCTTTTAACTTTTCTCTATCTTCAAAATTCCAATGCGGAAGGATTTTTATAAATGGATCTTCTTTTTTATCTACCCATTGAGATTTGTAAAAATAGTAATCCATTTTTGGTAATCCACATGTGTCAAATATTCCAAAATATGATGATTTAGATGGTGCGCCAAGATTTTCTTCATTGTGCCAAGGTGTTGGTTCCCCGATATAATCGAAACCAGTCCATATAAACTGTCCAGCATACGCTTTATTATCCCTATCATGTATCCATGATTGAATCGCAGTTCTACCCCATCCCACTCTATCATTTCCATAATCGGACATTTGATATTTTCTATTTGGTTTGTCAGGACTTCCTGTAGCAATATTATCTTTTTTTGCAGGATTATAAAATACTCCTCTACTCTTAACTGCTGACGATGTTTCAGCTCCATAAATTAACCAATTTGGTCTATTTTCTCTTATCTCATCAAAATTATGTTCAGAATAATTTAATCCTACTGCATCGTGTAAATCTGAAGTTTTAACATGAATAAAATCACCAAATTTACCAACAAACCCATTTTCTCCAATTGTAGTGTATCTAGAATCATCAATCTCTTTTATAGCATCAACTAAGAATTTTGTTAGTTCTATTCCATACTCAACCTTAGTCTCCCAAATTTCATTTCCAGTTGACCACATAATTATTGATGGAGAATTAATATCACGTTTAACCATTTTCTGGATATCATATTTAGCCCATGTAATTTCATTTTCAAATTCATCTTTTGTAACTTGTTTGTGGAAAAATCTATTATAGTCAAATTCTTTTTTTCTATTTCCACTCCATGTGTCAAACGCTTCTTCTATCACTAAAAATCCCATTTCATCACATAATCTTATAAATTCTCTTGATTGTGGATTATGTGATGTTCTAATAGCATTTACACCCATATCTTTTAGTTTTTTTAGTTTTCTAATTTCTGACGGAGTATCTTGAATAGCTCCTAAAGCTCCATTATCATGATGCAAGCATACTCCTTTAAATTTAATATATTTGCCATTTAAGAAAAAGCCTTCTTCACTATCCCAATCTATATATCTAAATCCAAATCTTGTAATCTGACTATCTATTATTTTTCCTTCAGATATTAATTCCGCCTTTAAATAATATAGATACGGATTTTCGATACTCCATAGATTAAAATTCTCAATTTCAAATTTGCTTTCAATTATTTTTTTGGAGTGTTTTTCAATATTTATTTCTTCTGTTTTTTCTAATAAAAGTTCTTCATTATCTTTATTAATGACTGAATATTTAACACTGAATCTTTTATCAGTAGAATATTTATTATTTATTAAAAATGATACGTTTTTCTTTGCGTAGTTATCGTCAATAAAATCATCAGTAATTTTTGTTTCATCATCTTCTATAAATAATTTATTTCTTACAATTAATTCAACATTTCTGTAAATTCCAGATCCTGAATACCATCTTGATGAAGGTTGTCTATGTTCAACTTTTACAAATAATTCATTTATACCTTCATGTACGAAATCAGAAATATCATAATATTGATCTAAATATCCAAATGGATAATTTCCTAAAAAATGCCCATTTATCCATACACTAGAATCCATGTAGATTGCACCGAAGTGAATTGTAATATTGTTACCAATTATATCTTTATCTATATTAAAACTTTTCTTATAATATCCAAATCCACCATCAATTAATCCGCCTTCATTTCTTGCTAATGATTTTATATTGAAATCTAAATATATGCTCCAATCATGAGGTAAATTCACACTTTGCCATTTATTTGTTGTGTCAATCCATTTTGAAAATTCTTCAAAAGGCATATCTTCCCCTCTAAAGAACTTCCAATCTTTATTAAAATCCAAGTATTTTTTAGCCATAATACACTCCTTATATCTCTGCTTTTATGTTACTTGAATATTTAGTTAGTAACAATATTTCATTGCATTTAGAATGATTTTACAGGCTTTATAAAAAAACTTGAAAATCGAGAAAATGTTTTCATGAATTATTGTGTTCATGTATAATTTTTAATAAAAATAGTATAAATGAATTTTTGTAATAAAACTCTACAATAAACGTTAAATTAGATTATTAGAATTAAAAAAACGAGGATTTTATTCCTCGCTTTTCATTAAACCTCAGGTACAATTCCTAAGTTAAATTCAATATTTGTTGCATTCACTAATTTTTCATAGCTTATCTTATTTTCTATATATTTTTCACCATCAATATACAAACTATTTACAAATTTCTTATGATGATAATTTTCATTCGTATTGATTGTAAGCGTATTACCATTATCTAAATGAATTTTTGCTTCATCATAAAAAGCAATTCCTAAGTCATATATATTGCTTCCTGGACATGTTGGATAAAATCCAAGACTTGATAATATATACCACGCTGAAAGAGACCCATTGTCCTCATCACCTGGATATGCATCAAAATTAGGTCTAAAATAATTTAATAATAATTCTTTAATTATTATCTCTGTCTTAAATTTCTTATCTACATAATTATATAAATAAGGCAAATGGAATGATGGCTGATTTGAAATAGCTATATGACCAAAATGTGCTTCATAATATTCACGCATCTCGTGTATAGTTTGATTGTAATGTCCTACATCGAATTCTGTCTTTGAATTTGCAATTTCATCCAATCTCTTTTCAAATTCTTTCTTTCCACCAAACTCTAAAATAAATGCATCAAAATCATGATACATATTATAACTATTTTGATAAGCCGAACCTTCCGTATATGGTGATCCCCATGCTAAAGGATTAAATTCTTTTGCAAATTCTCCTTCTTTAGTTTTTGCTCTTAAGAATCCAGTCTCTCTATCAAATAATTTTAAATAATTTTTCGATAAATCTTTGTACTTTTCGTAAATATCTTCTTTGTTTAAATTCTTTGCTACAACTGAAATAGAATAATCAGATAATGAATTATCTAAAGTTTGATTTACGGATTCATGTATATGGCTTGGAACATATCCATATTTAATATATTCATCTACGGCTGCCCTTCCATATCTAGCATCTCCTGAATCAGTTGTCGATGATTTTATCATCGCTTCAAGAAACTCCTCCATATATTCTTCGCCAATAGCTTTTGATGAAGCTTCAGCAATCACATTATCTACTAAGGTTCCTGGCATCAATCCTCTTTCATCAGGAGACAACCATTTCGGTAAATATCCAGTATTTCTATAACTATTCAAAACACCTTCCAAAATATCCTGGTATTGTTTTCTATCAATTAAAGAAAGCAGTGGAAATAGAGTTTTTCCAGCATCCCAAAAACCAATATTTGTAAATAATTTTCCTTTTTTTACAGTTTTTGAAAATGTATCATAATGGATTTCTTCACCATCTTTATTTATTTCATATATTGTCATTGGGAATAAATGGCATCTATAAAGCGCATGATAAAAAAACTCAACTTGACTTTGTCTATCATACATTTCATATTTTTCATATTTTTTAGATTTTTCATTATTAGTAATTTCAAATCTATCAAAATACTTGGTCCAAATATCCTTAGTTTCTTTTATCATTTCTTCCAAATTATTGTTTAACAACGAAAGATTATATATTGCTTGATCCGTAGAAATAAATGATGTAGCAAATTTAAGTTCACATAAATTTTCTTCAGTCTCAACAATAAATGATTCTCCATTTTTCGTTAATTTAAATGAATCTATATCAAATGCAAGATACATTGTAAAGTTTTCATCTTCACTTCCACTAAAGTTTGTAACTTCTCCGTATAATTTATTATCAACAACTTCAAGTTTGATATCCTTAAATAAAAACTTTGCCTTTTCTTTTGTTTCAAATCTTATTATTGCTCCATATTTTGAAGCGGACATTACCGCAGTTTCACCATTCATATAATCAATGATATTAAAATTTGGTCTAAATATTGATGAATATGGATTATATAATACATTTTCTTTCCCACTAAATGGAAGTATTACAAAATGTGAAAAATCCCCCATCCAAGGACTAGGCTGATGAGTAATCCTAAACCCAGAAAAATTTCTATCGTGTGGATTAAACCACCAAGAACCACCTTCCGGTCTTGTTTCAACAGCTATATAATTTTGACCATAAGGCACTCCTGTATATGGAAGAGCATTACCATTTGAAAATTCATAAGCATTATTCGTTCCATAACGAGTGTCGGTAAATCTTTTATCTTCTAAAATTTCGTTTATAATTTTTTTAATTTCCATTTCTATCTCCATTTTTATATTCATATATATATTAATGAGTTTTTCAAAAATTTTCCAATTTATTTATAATTTGACATAAAACTCACTATAAAGGATACTTATATTGATATACAAATTATTGGAGGACACATGGAAATTTTAAAATTAAAACCTGCCCTTAAAGATTATTTATGGGGTGGAAACAAGTTAAAAACTATTTATAATAAAGAATCCAATTGGGATATAGTTGCAGAATCATGGGAACTTTCTGCCCATAAAGACGGTTTATCAATTATTGAAAATGGTGAATTTAAAGGTTTAACTCTTGATAAATATTTAGAAAAAATGGGAAATAAAGTAATCGGAAATGAATATACAAAAGATAGATTTCCTATTCTAAATAAAATAATAGATGCAAATCAGTCACTATCAATTCAAGTACATCCTGAAGATAAATATGCAAACGAAAATGAAAATGACAATGGTAAAACAGAAATGTGGTATATAATCGATGCTGAACCAGGTGCATATTTATATTATGGGGTTAAAGAAAAAGTTGCAAAAGAAGAATTTAAAGAAGCAATTGAAGAAGGAACTCTTCTAGACAAATTAAATAAAGTAAATGTTCATAAAGGTGATGTATTCTTTATAGAAGCTGGAACAATTCATGCCATTGGAGAAGGTATACTTATTTATGAAGTTCAACAAAGCTCAAATGTTACCTACAGAGTTTATGATTATAAGAGAAAAGATAAAGATGGAAATGAAAGAGAACTTCATATTGAAAAAGCTTTAGAAGTTTCAAATCTTAAACCTAATGGACAATACAATTTCGATGATAAAAACAATATAAACTCTTCTCTTACAAGACTAGCAAAATCAGATTATTTTGATGTGTTAAAAGGTCAAGTAGATGACTGGTCTTACACAATAACTGAAGAATCCTTCCACGCTATAACTTTCCTAGAAGGAAGTGGTGAAATTTTAACTCATGGACCTTCTTATAAATATGAAAAGGGAGACACATTCTTTATTCCTGCAAATAATAATGAATATAAAATCAGTGGAACTGGAGAATTTATCCTTTCTAGATTACCTATTGAATAGAAATTTACTAAAATAGATATATTATGAGCTGAATTCATAAACACAGAATAATTTAATAACATCTAAATCGGAATGTAATTTACCATCAACATCTAACATTCCGATTTATTTTTGTTTTTATTTCTTCGTTTTATAATTTAATACAGTATTATATTTCTATAATTGTAAAAATAAATTATTTTTATCAAGATCTATTTCACATATATTAGTTTATTTTTCATATCAAATAACACAATACATCTATCGAAATACAGCTAAAATCTATTGTTATTCAATAAAACTTTATTATAATCCAGAATTAACACATAATTAAATTATAGTATTGATATTAGTATCGTGATAAACAAAGCAATATATCAACATATACAAATATCGTGAGATTTAAATTTTATTAGATCAATAATAGAGCAAAGGGATCCAATTTTAATTTATAAGGGGAGTAAATGCTAGAATTAAAAAATATTTCAAAACATTATAATGTAGCTGGAAACGATTTTACAGCACTTGATAATATAAATCTAAAATTTAGAAAAAAATGAATTTGTTTCAATTCTTGGACAGAGTGGTTCTGGTAAGACAACAATGTTAAATATCATTGGTGGTTTAGATAGGTATAGTAGTGGTGATTTAATCACAAACAACACATCTACCAGTACATATAGCGATAGAGATTGGGAAATGAAGTTGATCTAACAAACAAAAATAAAACATCCATGTCATTTTTTACCGCCCTATCACTTAGTTTTAACAACTTGCTAACTAAAAAGGCTAGAACCATTCTTACCGCCTTTGCAGTAAGTATAGGTATAATCGGCATATCTCTTATTTTGTCACTTTCTACAGGAGCCCAAGATTATATTGATAGAATACAGGCAGATACTTTGACAATGTACCCAATTACTATAGAAGATAATTCTATAGACTTGTCTTCTTTACTTGAACTTCAATCAAATAATAGTGAAGATAAAGAGGATGATGATAAAAAAGATAACAAGGTTATTACAACTAAAAATGTGACAACTCAAATGCTTACTGGTATGCAGGCCTTTACTGGAACTACAGAAAATAACTTAAATAAATTTAAAAAACATATAGTGAATAATAAAAATGAATTAGAAGATTTAACTAATGCAATTGATTATGGCTATAATATAAACTTAAATCTGTATAATAAAATAGATGATAAGATAACAAAATTAAATCCTTTTGAATATATAGATAATCCTGCGGAATATGCTGGTTTTGCTAGAACTTCTAGCAATCAACCCCTTAATGCATGGGAAGACCTTTTAGGAAATAAAAATCTTCTAGAAAGCCAATATGATTTAGTTGAAGGTAAATGGCCTGAAAGCAAAGAAGAATTGGTTCTTTTTGTAGACAAGGATAATCAATTGTCCGACCTATCTCTTTACCAATTAGGACTATTAAACCCTAATGACCCTAAAGAAAAACAAGAAAAAATTTCCAAAGGTGAAGAAGTAGGAGAAGTTGATAGAGATATTTCCTATGATGAAATTCTAAATCTTACATTTAAATATATACCTTCTGTATCATTTTATGAGAATAACAATGGTTCATGGATATCTAAGGAAGATGACCAAGAATTATTAGAAAAACTATACGATGATGCGTTAGAATTAAAAATAATAGGTATTGTAAAAGCAAGTGAAAATTCTAGTGTGGAATCTGAGAGCGGCAAGGTTGGCTATACAAAAGAATTAACCAACTATATAATCGAAAGTGTTAACAGTAATAAAATAGCTAAAGAACAATTAGATAATCCAGAAATAGATGTATTTACAAAGAAACCATTCTTAAAGCCAGGTGAAGAGATACAACCTGCTAAATTAGAAGAATTACCAGACAATATAAGAGCATATGTTTCTACTTTACCAGAAAAAGAACAAAAAGAAGCTTTACTTAATTTTGCAGAGGCTTCAAAAAACACCCTTGAAGATAATCTTAAGACTTTGGGAATTGTTGATCAGGAAAGTCCAAATTTCCTAAATCTATATCTTAAAGACTTTTAGTCTAAAGAAAAAATAGATGATTTTATCAAAGACTACAATTCAAATATAGATGATGAAAATAACCAAATTAAATATACAGATTTCGTTGGATTAATAATGTCTTCTGTAAGTAGTATAATCAATGTGATATCATATCTACTTATCGGATTTGTTTCAATCTCATTGGTAGTATCTTCTATAATGATTGGAATCATCACTTATGTATCAGTTTTAGAAAGAACAAAAGAAATTGGTATTCTAAAAAGTATTGGAGCTAGCAAAAAAGATATATCTAGAGTGTTTAATGCAGAAACCGTTATAGTTGGTCTACTGTCTGGTTCTCTAGGTATCTTAATTACAAGCTTATTAATATTACCAGCAAATAGTATTATAAAGTCTTTAACTGGAGTCAATAATTTCGCTGTACTTCCTATTAAAGCAAGTCTACTGCTAATTTTATTAAGTGTTACACTTACACTGATAGCAGGAATAATTCCTTCCAGAATAGCAGCGAAAAAAGATGCTGTAGAAGCATTAAGAACTGAATAGAAAAAAATATGAGCTGAACCCAAAATCCGAAATAAGGATTAAGGGATTCAGCTCATTTTATATTGTTTTTCGTTCTATAAATTATCAATTGCTTCAAGCACTTCTTTCATATCTGGTCTTTCTGGCTTATCATATTCTTTGGACCAAATAACCACACCATTTTCGATTAATACATTTGCTCTTGCACTAATACCAGCTTTTTCAATATATATTCCTAATTCTTTAGCAACTGCACCCTTAGGGTTAAAATCTGCAAGCAATGGTGTTTTCTTAACTCCTATCGATAATCCCCAAACAGCTTTTGAAGGATGTGCGTCAACGCTCATTCCAAACGCTTTTACTCCACGCTTTTCAAGCTCATCATGATATATCTCCAAATCTCTCATTTGATCTGTACATACTGATGTAAAAGCTAAAGGATGATAACTTAATAAAATTTTTCCTTCAACTTCACTTAAATTAACCTTTTCACTATTTTGGTCTCTTAATTCATAATCTAAATTTACTTTATCACCTTTTTTTACTATCATTTTTCCTCCTTAATTTACATTTAAAATATTTATATACGCTAATCTTGTACATCTCTTATATACCCATTTATAAGATTTTTATTTTTATTAAGAAAGATTTAAATTTAGATATTTGTGTTTAAATCATCTTCGTAGTATGCTTCTGTAAAACCATGTGGTCCTGTAGTTCTTACTGAATATAAACCTGTTCTTGGATCAAAATCAATGATATCACCAACTTGACCTCTCCATCTTATCATTACCCTTTGACCTATTCCGTATTTTTGTCTATAATTTCCAAAAAGATCTCTGCTACCTTTTTTGTTTTTATCACCGTTATTTCCAAAGAAAAATCCCATATTCTACTCCGATTGTTTATTTAGCAAAAAGCTCCAGATATTTTATCTAGAGCTTTCAATATATAATATTTAATTTCTCAGATAGCTATTGACTTAATGCATCTTTAACCGCTGCTTTAATCGCATCAACTGTAACTGTAGCTCCTGCTACCCCATCTATTTCTAATGAGTTTGCTTCTACTATTTGTTGAGATGCTGTATCTTTTGCTGCTCCACCTATTTCTGGAGTTTCTGATTCTTTTACTACTTTTACTTCTGAAATCTTTCCACCTGATACTACAACTTCTACTTCT
>JAEZZN010000144.1 GCA_023418535.1 Bacillota bacterium
AATCTGGTAAAGTAGTACCAGTAACAGTAGTTCAAGCTGGTCCAATGTTTGTAACTCAAATTAAAACAATTGAAAATGATGGTTACAAAGCTATTCAAGTTGGTTATGTAGAAAGAAAAGAAAAACATGCTAATCAACCAATGAAGGGACATTTTGCTAAATCTAATGTTGAGTTAAAGAGATATTTAAGAGAATTCTTAGTGGAAAATCCAGAAGAATTTGAATTAGGACAAGAGATTAAAGTAGATGTATTTGAAGAAAAAGACGTTGTAGACGTTGTTGGTACATCTAAAGGTAAAGGTACACAAGGTTCAATTAAAAGACATAACTATGGTAGAGGACCTATGGGACATGGTTCTAAGTCACATAGAGTAGCTGGTGCTAGATCTGCAGGTTCATATCCAGCTAGAGTGTTCAAAGGTAGAAAAGGCTCAGGTAAGATGGGTCATGATAGAGTAACAGTGCAAAATCTTGAAGTAGTAAGAGTTGATGCAGATAAAAATCTATTACTTATCAAAGGTGCTATCCCAGGGCCAAAAGGTGGACTAGTTACTGTAAAAGAAGCTAAAAAGGCTTCTAAATAGGAAGGAGATAGTAAATGCCTAATGTTAATGTATTAGATATTAAAGGAAACAACGTTGGTTCAATAGATTTACCAGAGTCATTATTTGGTATCGAAATGAAAGAACACGCTGTATACGAAGTAGTAAAAAATCAATTAGCAAACAAAAGACAAGGTACACACTCAGCTAAAACTCGTGGAGAAGTTAGAGGTGGTGGTAGAAAACCTTGGAGACAAAAAGGTACTGGTAGAGCTAGACAAGGTTCTATAAGATCTCCTCAATGGAGAGGTGGTGGAGTTGTATTCGCACCAAAACCAAGAGATTATTCTTATACAGTTCCTAAAAAAGTAAGAAGACTTGCTCTTAAATCATTATTAACATCTAAAGTTGTTGAAGATGAAATCATAGTATTAAATGAATTATCATTAGATTCAATAAGCACAAAAAATGCTAAAGCAATTTTAGAAGCTATTGAGGCTGATAAGACAGTATATATCGCAGTAGCAGAAGCTAATGAAAATGTATATAAATCATTTAGAAATATTGAAGGCGTAGAAGTTGTAGTAGTAAACAACATGAACGTATATGATTTAATAAGACATAATACATTAGTGATTACAGAAGCTGCAGTTAAAAAAGCAGAGGAGGTATTCGCATAATGAAATCACCTTACGATATAATCATTAGTCCTATAGTGTCAGAAAGATCTATGGACTTAATTGAAGAAAGAAAATATGTATTCAAAGTAGATAAGAAAGCAAACAAGTCAGAAATTAAAGCTGCAATCGAAACAATATTTGATGGTGTGAAGGTAGCTAAAGTTAACACTATGAATATGCTAGGTAAGAAAACTAGATTAGGTAGAATAGAAGGTAAGAAATCTGACTGGAAAAAAGCAATAGTTACATTAAAAGAAGATTCAAAAACTATTGAATTGTTTGAAGAGATGTAATAGTTAGGGGGATTAGATGGCTATTAAAAAATATAAACCAACTTCTGCTGGACTTCGTCAAATGTCAGTGTTATCTTACGATGAACTTACAAAGAAAGCACCTGAAAAATCATTGACAGCTCCATTAAAAAAATCTGGTGGTAGAAACAACGATGGTAGAACTACTTCAAGATTTAGAGGTGGTGGAAATAAGAGAAAATATAGAATTATAGATTTTAAGAGAGATAAAGAAGGAATACCTGGAAAAGTTGCAGCTATTGAATATGATCCTAATAGGACAGCAAATATTGCTCTAATCCACTATGTAGATGGTGAGAAGAGATACATTTTAGCTCCAAACGGATTAAAAGTAGGTGCTACTGTAGAAGCTGGTGAAGGTTCTGACATTATGATAGGTAATGCACTACAATTGAAAGATATCCCAGTTGGTACAATAATTCACAATATTGAAATGAAACCTGGAAAAGGTGGACAATTAGTAAGAACAGCTGGAGCAGAAGCTCAATTAGCTGGTAAAGAAGGAAAATATGGTATCGTTAGATTACCTTCAGGAGAAATCAGAAGATTAGATATCAGATGTAAAGCTACAATTGGTCAAGTAGGTAATGTTGAACATGAATTAGTAGTTTTAGGTAAAGCTGGTAAATCTAGATATTTAGGTAGAAGACCACATGTTAGAGGTTCTGCTATGAACCCAGTAGATCACCCTCATGGTGGTGGGGAAGGTAGAACACCAGTTGGTAGACCACAACCTATGACACCTTGGGGCAAGAAATCACGTGGTGTTAAGACAAGAAATATCAAAAAGAAATCAAGCAATGACATTATAAGAAGAAGAAAAGGTAAATAGTCTTAGGAGGTAATAAATGGGTAGATCTCTAAAAAAGGGACCATTTGTAGATGACCACTTAATGAAAAAAGTGGTAGCTTTAAATGAAGCTAACGATAAAAAAGTGATTAAAACTTGGTCAAGAAGATCAACAATATTTCCAGAATTCGTAGGACACACTATTGCAGTTCACGATGGAAGAAAACATGTTCCAGTATATGTTACTGAAGATATGGTTGGACATAAATTAGGTGAATTTGTTCCAACAAGAACATATAGAGGTCATGATAAAAATGATAGAACAAGTAGAGTTAAGAAATAGGAGGATAGAATGGAAGTAAGAGCAGAAGCAAGATTCGTTAGAATTTCACCTTTGAAAGTACATTTTATCTGTAGAGAAATAGTTGGAAAAAATGTAGATGAAGCACTTAACGTTTTAAGATTCACTCCTAAAAAAGGTGCTAAAATCCTAGAAGATGTATTAAAATCAGCAATAGCAAATGCTGAAAACAATCACAATCTAAATAGAGATAATTTAGTAGTTGACAAAGCTTGGGCAAATGATGGTCCAACCATGAAGAGAATTAGACCTAAAGCAAAAGGTTCAGCTTATCCAATACTTAAAAGAACATCTCATATAGGTGTTGTTGTAA
>JAEZZN010000145.1 GCA_023418535.1 Bacillota bacterium
AATTATATTGATAAGTGGTTCTTTCAACTTTATCGATTTTTCCATTTTCAAGCATTTCTAAGAAATTGCTATATGTTACTTCTGTGACTTGACTATCTCTAATCATAGGAGCAACAAGAAATTGGAATATAATTATTATAAGGGCACCAATTATATACCAATAGTATATAGGTTTTGGTTCAGGAAATTTTCCTTTTTTGTTTGGTTTATTGTTCATTTAATTCTCCATTTATCTTATTTTATATTCAATATACTAATAAAAAGTGTTTAAAAGTTGTATATTTTCAGTATTAAATATTATACCCAATAAAAAGAAAAACTAAAAATATTTTATACTCATATTAAAAATAAGATTGTATAAAGGATGGTCGAAATTAAGAGATATACAATTATAAATATAGTTTAATGACGTTTAATGACTTTGATAAATTACAGATATAGGAAATATAGACATAAACATAAGTCGACACGACTTTTTTTTTAAGCTATAATTATTTTAAGAGAAAATTTTGGAAAGGAATGCAATGGAAAACTTAATTATTAATACAATTAGATCGTTATCAGCAGAGATGGTTTTAAAAGCTAACTCCGGACATCAAGGTGCACCTATAGGTATGGCTCCAATGGGTTATGCATTATTCAATGATATAATGAAATACAATCCTAAAAATTCAAAATGGATTAATAGAGATAGATTTATATTATCAGCTGGTCACGCATCAGCATTACAATATTCATTACTACATTTGTATGGTTTTGATGTAACAATGGATGATATCAAGGACTTTAGACAATTAAATTCTAGAACTCCTGGTCACCCAGAATATGGATTTACAGATGGGGTTGAATTAACTACAGGACCTCTTGGACAAGGTGTAGCAATGGCTGTTGGTTTTGCAATGGCTGAAAAACATTTAGCAACAAGATTCAATACAGAAAAGCACAAAGTTGTAGACCACTATACATATGCAATAACAGGTGATGGTTGTTTAATGGAGGGAGTTTCAAATGAAGCATCATCATTAGCTGGAACTTTAGGATTAGACAAATTAATAGTTCTTTATGATTCTAATCAAATCACAATTGACGGTGGTACAGACCTTGCTTTTAGAGAAAATGTTGCAAAAAGATATGAAGCCTTAGGATGGCAAGTGCTAGATGTTGCAGATGGTACAGATGTAAAAGCTATAGAAGCTGCAATAGAAGAAGCCAAAAAAGATAAAGAAAGACCTACGTTAATAGAAATCCATACTGTAATTGGTTATGGTTCAAACAAGGCTGGTACATCAGCTGTACATGGTAATCCTTTATCTAAAGAAGATATCCAAGAAATGAAAAAGACTTTAGAGTATCAATATGAAGATGAATTCTTTGTAGCTGAAGAAGTTAGAGAATACTTGAGAAATAAACAAGAAGAATTAGCTAAAAATGAAGAAGAATGGAATAAATTAGTTGAAGAATATAGTAAGGAAAATCCTGAACTATATGAAGAATTCAAAAAAGCTTTGAATAATGAATATGATTTATCATTCTTAAATACAGATGAATACTATAAATATGATAAGGCTTTGGCGACTAGAGCTTCATCAGGTATAGCTCTAAATAGAATAAGTAAACATGTAAAAAATCTATTTGGTGGTTCTGCTGACTTAGCTGGATCAAACAATTCAAAATTAGAAGGCGAAGAAGACTTCTCAAAAGAAAATCCAGCAGGAAAAAATATAAACTTTGGTATAAGAGAGCATGCTATGGCAGCTATGGCTAACGGTATTAGTTTACATGGTGGTTTAAGACCATATACAGCAACATTCTTATCATTTGCGGACTATATGAAACCAGCTATAAGATTGTCTGCTTTGATGCACCAACCAGTAGTGTATATTTTCACACATGACTCAATAGGTTTGGGTGAAGATGGACCTACACATCAAGCTGTAGACCAACTTCCAATGTTAAGAGCTATTCCAAACACAGTTACAATCAGACCTGCAGATGCTAAAGAAACAGCAGCAGCATGGGCATTCGCTATAAAAGAAACTTCAAGACCAGTAAATTTAATTTTATCAAGACAAGCTTTACCAAACTATGAAACTACTGGAGAAAACCTATTTAAGGGCGGGTATATCCTTAAAGATTTTGGGGAAAAACCAGAAGTAGTATTGATAGCTACAGGTTCAGAAGTTCAATTAGCTTATGAAGTAGCAAATAGCTTACATGAAAAAGGTATATCTGCTAGAGCGGTATCAATGCCATCAATGGAATTATTTGATGAACAAAGTGAAAAATACAAGGCTGAAGTATTACCTAAAGATACAATAAGAGTTGCTATAGAAGCTTCATCAGAACAAGCTTGGTACAAGTATACAGGTTTAGATGGATTAATAGTTCAAATGGAAACATTTGGTTTATCCGGTCCAGCTGAAGAAGTATTCGATCACTTCGGATTTACAAAAGACAAAATCTTAGCTAAGATTGAAGATAAATTCGATTTATAAAAAACATTTTAAAATTAAAAAAAGGTTTTTCTAGATAATTATAATTATCTGGAAAAGCCTTTTTATTTTGTAGATTCTCTTTCTATAAGCTGTGTCGGTACAAGAATTGTCTTCTTTTCATATTCAGAATTATTTATTGATTCTAGAATATTTTTTACAGTTTCATCAGCTATTTTCTTTATATCCTGACTTATGCTTGTAAGTTTTGGACTTGTATATTCGCATGTGGGGCTATTATCAAAACCAACTAAAGAAATATCTTCAGGTATTTTTTTATTATTTTTTTTCAATATTTCAATTAAATCTATAGCTAATCGGTCATTTATTGCAAATATACCATCTAAATTAGGATTTGAATTTAAGAAATCAACTACTTGTTTTTCTAAATCTTGGTTAGAAAAAATTTGTAAATGGTTGTTATCTTCATTAAATTCTATATTTTTATCTTCTAAAGCTTT
>JAEZZN010000028.1 GCA_023418535.1 Bacillota bacterium
ATTTATACGAAGCAGCAGAGATAGACGGTGCTACCGGATTTAAGAAAACTTGGAATATCACAATACCACTTGTTCTTTATCAAACAGCACCTCTATTATTAGGACAATATACATTTAACTTTAATAACTTCTCCATTATTCATTTATTTAATGGTGGTGGTCCTTTTGTACCAACAACTTATGGTAATGTCGCTGGTTCAACAGACTTGCTAATTTCCTATATTTATAAACTAACTATAAATAGTAATTATCAAGCCATGGGTGCCGCTGTAACGGTTATTATATCCTTAGCATTGATGTTCTTTACATGGTTAGGATTCAAAGATATGAAAGCATTTAAGGAGAGTTAATATGTTTAAGAAAAAGAAAAATAAAAATTCAAATTTATATTTATCTGATAAACAACCATTAAACACAGTTGGTAAAATTATGCTTGTCCTTTCATATGCGATACTTATAGCTTGGGCAATCATTATTATTTGGCCACTTACAATAATGATTATTTCATCTTTTAATGGAAATCAAGGACAATATATTTCACTACAATCAAAATTTGTATTTTCATTAGATAATTTTAGATATTTATTTGAAAAAACAAAATTCTTACTTTGGGTTAAAAACACAATAGTAATAGCTATTATAACAGCACTTGTTACTTTAATAATAGTTTCATTTACAGGTTATGCTTACTCAAGATATAGATTCAAAGGTAAAAGAATCTCTCTAATGGGAATAATGCTTATACAAACAATACCTACTTTTGCCGGTATTACAGCATTCTACGCTATGCACTCAATTATATCTGGTGTAGTACCAGTATTTAGTAGAACAGCTATGTTAATTATGATATACGCTGGTGGTGGTATAGCTTCAAACACATTTATACTTAAAGGATATATTGATTCAATTTCTAAAGAACTTGATGAAGCAGCGAAAATTGACGGCTGTTCAAACTTCCAAGTTTATAGATTAATCATTATGCCAATCGCAAGACCTATGCTAGCTATTATAGCTCTTTGGTCATTTATAGGACCTTTTATGGACTATATGTTGCCAGCAATTATGTTAACTAATATTGACCAATATACTTTAGCAACTGGTTTGCAAACACTTATAGCAGACGTACGTACAATGAATGCACCTGCATTTGCTGCAGGAGGACTTTTAACAGCAGTACCTATTGTAATATTATTTATGTCATTACAAAATCAATTAGTTTCAGGACTAAGCGCTGGTTCAGTTAAAGGTTAGGAGGGAAAATGAAAGTTACATTAAAAAATTTAGGAAAAAAATATGAAGGTAGAGAAAACTTTACTATTAGACATATAGATTTAACTATTGAAGATAAAGAATTTTTAGTTATTTTAGGCCCTTCAGGTTGTGGGAAATCAACTCTTCTACGTATGATAGCTGGACTTAACTCAATAACTGAAGGAGAACTGATTTTTGGTGATAAATTAATGAATAAAGTTCAACCAAAAGATAGAGATATAGCTATGGTATTCCAATCCTATGCCCTATATCCACATTTAACAGTTTACGACAATATGGCATTTTCATTAAAAATGCAAAATGAAAGAAAAGAAATTATACACAAGAGAGTTACTGAAGCTGCAGATATTCTACAATTAAATGATTATCTATATTCTAAACCATCAGATATCTCTGGTGGACAAAGACAAAGGGTTGCTTTAGGTCGTGCTATGGTTAGAAAACCTGGCGTATTCTTGATGGATGAGCCATTATCAAACTTAGACGCTAAACTTCGTGAACATATGAGAGTTGAGCTTGTAAGACTTCACAAACAATTAGGAACAACTTCTATTTATGTTACACACGATCAAACAGAAGCTATGACTATGGCAGATAAAATTTTACTATTAGATAAAGGTAAAATACAACAATTTGGTGCTCCAGAAGAATTCTACAATAAGCCTGAAAATCTATTTGTAGCTGGATTTATTGGATCACCTACAATGAACGTTTTCAAAGGATCCATTGTAAATGGAAAATTTATATCTGATAATGGTCTAATCAAAGTAGAACCAAATGAAGAAGATTTAAAATCTCTTAAAGCATATGAAGGTAAATCAGTATTCTTAGGAATAAGAGCTGAAAGATTCATAGCAGGAAAGTCAGATAATTCATTCCCTGCTAGAATAGATGTTATTGAAATGTTAGGTAAAGAAAAAATATTATACGTTAAGATGGATGATGACACTGAAGTAGTAATATCTCAACCAGGTCACTATGAATATGAAGTTGATGAAATTCATAATTTCTCATTTGATTTAGATGCTCTACATTTCTTCGATGGTGAAACTACCCAAAGAATAAATTAGGTGATAAATATGAACAGAAAAGTAACCATAAGAGATATAGCTTATTTATCTGGTGTTAGCATTTCAACTGTATCAAGAGTAGTGTCAGGAAAAGCTAATGTTAGTGAAGAAACCAGACAAGCTGTTCAAAACGCAATCGAAAAAACTGGTTATGAACCAAATTATACTGCAAGAGCATTAGCAACAAAAAGTGCTGATACAGTTGGTGTAATTATTGACAGAGTTCCTTCAAAAGGTTTAAATAACACATTCTTTATAGACTCAATACAATCTATTGCAACAACTTTAAATAAATATAACAAAGACATGTTATTAGTATTTTCAAGTAGTGATAAATCTGATGAAGATGTAAAAGTAAAAAAACTTATTCAGTCTAATAAAATTGATGGTATAATCAAATTATCTGTTCAAAAAAATGATAAGACTTTACAATATTTATCCGAAACTGAAACCCCTACTGTTCTAGTAGGTAGAACTGATTTGAAAAATATAATCAGTGTAAATAATGATAATATTAAAGCTATGAAACAAGGTGTTAATCATCTAATTTCAAAAGGGATGAAAAAAATAGCCTTTGTATCAGGTAGTCCAGAATATCTTGTAACCGTAGATAGAACAACTGGTTATAAATTGGCTTTAGAAGAAGCTGAGCTTGAATATAACGAAGATAATATATTTTATACTAGCTTTGATATAGATAGTGGTTACTATATAGCTGACGAATTATTAAAGGGTGATTATGAAGCTGTAGCTTGTACAGACGATTCAATCGCATTTGGTATTTCAAAAAAATATACCGAACTTGGTAAATATATTGAAATCTTAACATTCAATAATAGCTATTTAGCTGATTTTTCAGATATTCCATTTACTAGTGTTGATATTAATGCTAGTGAACTTGGAAGACAATCTGTAGAATTGCTTTTGAACAATAATAAAAATATAAAAGAAATGTTAGTTGAAACTAAATTAATAATTAGGAGTTAGTATGTTAGACGAAAGATTTAACTTTCAAAAAATAAACGAAAATAGAACTGCCGGTGTTCTATTGCATATTTCTTCTCTACCAGGACCATATGGTATAGGTACTCTTGGAGAAAATGCAAGAAGATTTGCTGACTTCCTTGTGGAGTCTGGACAATCATATTGGCAACTACTTCCTGTAGGTCCAACTAGCTATGGAGATAGTCCTTATCAATCATTTAGTTCATTCGCTGGTAATCCATATTTTATAGATCTTGATTATCTAAAAAATGATGGTCTACTAACTGAAGAAGAACTTGCTCCATTAAACGAAAATCTAAATCATGAATATATAGATTATGGTCGTTTATATCACGAAAGATTTGATATTCTGAAGAAAGCTTTTAAAAGATTTGATTTAGAATCAAAAGATTTTTCTAGCTTTGCTAAAAGAGAATCAATCTGGCTAAATGATTACGCTCAATTCATGGCGCTTAAGAACTATCATGGCGGAGTTGCATGGCAACAATGGGAAGATAAATATAAACATAGAGATGAACAAGCTCTTGAACAATTTGAAGAAGAAAACTGGGAAGAAATTACTTTCTATATGTTTATACAATACATTTTCTATAGACAATGGGAAGCATTAAAAGATTATGTACATGGTAAACATATAGAATTAATTGGTGATATTCCAATATATGTAGCTGAAGATAGTGCTGATGTATGGGCTAACCCAGAAATATTTAAACTAGATCCAAATCTAACACCAAAATATGTTGGTGGAGTTCCACCAGACGGATTCTCAGACACTGGACAATTATGGGGAAATCCTATTTATGACTGGGAAAAGAATAAAGAAACTGGGTACAAATGGTGGATTGAAAGGATTAGAGCTTCATTCAAACTTTTCGATGTTATAAGAATCGACCACTTTAGAGGATTTGAATCATACTGGGAAATTCCATATGGAAGTGAAACAGCAGTTCACGGACAGTGGGTTGATGGTCCTAAATATGATTTATTTAGAGCAATCAAAGAAGAACTTGGAGAATTACCAATCATTGCTGAAGACTTAGGTCTTATGACTAAAGAAGTGTACGATTTAAGAAAAGAAACTGGATATCCAGGAATGAAAATTATTCAATTTGCATTCAATCCAGAAATGAATAGTGAGCATATACCTCACAACTATACTACAGACTATGTCGTATATGCTGGAACTCACGACAATGAAACTCTTCAAGGTTGGTTAGAATCAACAGATGAAGCAACAGTCCAAAGAGCTGTTGAATATGCTGGATTGTCTCAGGAAGAGGGATATAATTGGGGAATTATAAGACTTGCGATGAATTCAGTAGCAGATACTGCAATATTCCAATTACAAGACATCCTAGGACTTAATAATTCAGCTCGTATGAATGCACCTAGTACATTAGGTAATAATTGGAAATGGAGAGCGTTAGAAATTCCTTCAAGAGAAATTTCTGAAAAATTATATAAATATACTAAAAATAGTCATAGACTAAATAAAAAATAATATTAAAATGGTGTCAGTTCAATGTCTGACACCATTTTTGTTTTGTAGTCTATTTGTGTTAAAACT
This sequence comes from Bacillota bacterium, assembly GCA_023418535.1. Next base: position 4,915 of record JAEZZN010000028.1, read on the forward strand.
TCAATAAGCTTTTAAATTATTTAATAAAAAAATCTGTTGAAGAAGTTACATCCCCCAACAGAAATTGTTGAATCTTTTTTCAATAGTATGCTTTAATGTGATTTCCTAAATTTTAAATTTTTTTAATTTAAAAAATATTTTAATTAAATTTAAATTTAATTTTATTACCTGCCCTGAATAAAACGATAGCTAGAGCTATACCAATAAATACTGAACTATAAATTCTATTAGATTTTATATATTCACTAAATATAAAAAATAATATTAACGAAACAAAAAATAAATATACAGAATATTTTTTAATCATTTTGATAAAACTAGAGCTAGGATCCATGTTAATAAGAAATTTATTATATACTTACTAATAATCTATCTTATCAATTTCTTTTTGATCTAAATTAGTTAATTTTATTTTAATTCTGATTTTATATAGGTCATAAAAAAGGACTGCCTAAGGCAGTCTAAAATATTATCTTTCTAATTTTATTCTTTCAATGCTTATATTCTCAGATGTAACATCCATTAATACAAATGATTCATATTCAAATCCCCTATCATATCCTGCAGATCCGGGATTTAATATTTTTATTCCTTCTATTTCTTCATATAAATATACATGGGTATGACCATAGATAACCATTTCTGCTTCGGCTTCTTTCGCTGCATAATATAATTTAGTTTCTCCAAAATTTACGCCTTCTTTATGTCCATGTGTCAATAGAATTTTGTGACCATTTATACGAACAAGTTCTCTCCATGGTGTATTTACATCCATATAGTCATTATTTCCTCTAACTACAAAAAGCGGTAAATTGGTTCTTTTTTGAATATTTTTCGCATCTTCTACCGTGTCGCCAAGATGAATTATCATTTCAACATCTTTTTCTTTTGATAGTCTTTTCAAAAATGGTTCAATTCTACCATGCGTATCTGATACTACTGCTACTTTCATATATTCACACTTTCTAGTAATTTTTTAAGATTATCTAAAGCTCTTTTTCTATGATTGATAGAAACTCTTTCTTCATCAGTAAATTCTGCTAATGTCTTATTAGAATCTTCAAATTCAAAGATTGGATTATAACCAAATTTATTGTCTCCACGCTTTTCAAATGCGATATAACCGTCCAATTTACCTTCTACATAATATTCTTTACCTTCTTTTGTAATTAGACAAATTGTAGTCATAAAATATGCTTTTCTATCTTCTTTATTTTTATATTCTTTTAATGCTTCTAATAATTTTTCATTATTTGAATTGTAATCTGCATTTTCACCAGCATATCTTGCTGTATGAACTCCAGGGGCTCCATTTAGAGCTTCTACAAAAAGTCCCGTATCATCAGCTATTATATTTTCTTTAGTTAGATCATAAAGAGCTTTTGCTTTTAAATAAGCATTTTCTCTTAAAGTATCCCCATTTTCATCGACTTCTAAGTATTTGTATCCAATATCTGATTTTAATACTAGTTCATAATCGGAACCTAGTATTGATTGAATTTCTTTAATTTTGTCTTTGTTTGAACTTGAAAGAATTATTTTCATCTTTTATCTAATTCCTGTCTTATTAATTTATTAGCTTCTTGAGGATTTGCTTGACCTTTTGATTGTTTCATAACTTGTCCCACCAAGAAACCTAATGCCCTATCTTTTCCTGCTTTATAATCTTCAATTGATTGAGGATTTTGAGCCAATACTTGATCTATAAGTTTAACCAAGAATTCTGAATCATTATTTTGTTCAAGCCCTCTTTCCTTCATAATTTTTTCTGGATTTTCATTTGATTCAAAAATTTCTCTAAAAATCTTCTTAGCATTATTATTTGAAATTCTTTCTTCTTTCACAAGCTTTAATAGTTTAATAAAGTTTTCATTTGAAAGTTTAATATCTGATATTTCAATTTCATGTTCTTTAATTCTTCTTAAAGCTTCAGTCAATATCCAGTTAGCTATTAATTCAGGTTCATTGAACTCACTTACAAGATTTTCATAGTATAAAGATAATTCTCTATCTTTTGATAATACATTTGAATCATAATCATTTAGACCATATTCTTTTTGATATCTTAATTTTTTATCTCTTGGAAGTTCTGGTAAACTTTCCTTAATCTCTTCGATAAATTCATCTGAAAGATTTATTCTTGGCATATCTGATTCTACAGTGAATCTGTAATCATTTTCTTCATCTTTCTTACGCATTAAAATTGTTGTTCCTGAAGATTCATCCCATCTTCTAGTTTCTTTTGAAGAGGTTTCTCCTTTTTGAAGATTTTCTAATTGTCTTTTTTCTTCATATAATATTGCTTTTTCAACAGCTCTGAAAGAATTAAGATTTTTAATTTCAGCAATTGCATGAGTCAATCCATTATCATCTTTGATATTTACGTTGACATCACATCTTAATGAACCTTCTTCCATCTTTCCATCAGAAACTTCAATATATCTCAATCTTTGTCTTAAATCTTCTAAAAATGTTTTAGCTTCACTCGCAGATGAAATATCTGGTTTTGTAACTATTTCTATAAGAGGAACACCTGCTCTATTATAGTCTAATAAAGTTTTTCCATCATCTGTATGTGTTGATTTACCAGTATCTTCTTCTACGTGGATTCTTTGAATTCTAATCTTTTTTAAATCATTATCAGATTCTATTTCAAGGTATCCATTTTCTGCAAAAGGTTCATCCTGTTGGGTTATTTGGAATCCCTTTGCTAAATCAGGATAAAAGTATTTCTTTCTATCAAATTTCATTGACTGTCTAATATCACAGTCGAAAGCAATACCTGCTTTAATAGCTAATTGCAATGCTTTTCTATTTATTCTTGGAAATGTTCCAACAAATCCCAAGCAAGTTGGACAAACCAAAGTATTAGGAGCTTGACCAAATTCATTTTTACATGAACAAAACATCTTTGTTTTGGTTGAAAGTTCCGCATGTATTTCTAAACCAATTATTGTTTTCATTATAGGCTCCTTTCTATTTCTTCTGCAATTTTTAATAATTTCATGTCTTCATTTCTATTTCCAGCAATTTGGATTGAACCTAGTCTTTCCTTAGAAATAGGTATTGATATTGCTGGAATATCGGATAAATTAGTAATTGTATTGAACATTCCAGTATCAAATGATGCAAATGAATCTTCGCTTGTTTCTCCTACTTTTCTTGGTAAATCAATTGTTGTAGGTGTTAATATTACATCATATTTATCTAGTAATTCATTTATTTGACTTCTAACTTTATGTCTAATTTCCATTGCTTTTTTGTAGTATTTTTGGTCTGTATCTTTAGATGAGAAATAATTTCCCAAAGCTATTCTTCTCTTTACTTCTTCACCAAAATGTTTACTTCTATTAGAAATATAAAAATCTTCTGTTGAATTATATTCTTCAACTGATTCTCCAAATCTTAAACCATCTATTTTAGCAATGTTTGATTCTACTTCTACAGACATAATTACTGTATAAACTTGATTTAATACTTCTAGATGCTGAAGTTCTACCTCTTCAATTACTGCCCCTTTAGATTTGATTTTTTCAAGACTTTCATCAAATAAAGTTTTAATTTCTGGGTTTACATTATATTCATCTTTTAATTTTATAGTGGCAATTTTTATATCACTTAAATTTATATCTTCATCGAATTCCTGTAAATCATGTGAAGTGAAGTCCATATCAGATTTTCCACGTGATGCATCAAATAAAACTCTAATATCTTCTACATTATTTGCCATAATTCCAACTCTATCAAAACTATTTGACATTGAAATTACGCCATATCTAGATATTGCACCATATGTAGGTGCAAAACCTACTATATTACAAAAATCTGCTGGTGTTCTAACTGAACCACCTGTGTCAGTTCCAAACCCTACAACTGATTCTTCTGCAGCAATTGAAGTAGCTGTACCTGATGAGGAACCTCCTGGATTTAAACTAGGATCAAAAGGATTGATGGATGCTCCAAAATATGAAGTTTCAGATGATGATCCCATCGCATATTCGTCCATATTTGCCTTTCCAACGATTATTGCATCTGTCTGTTTTAACTTTTCAATTATATCCGCATCAAAAAATGGTACAAAATTTGATAATGATTCTGATGCTGCTGTTGTTCTCAAACCATCTGTAAGTATATTATCTTTTACAGCAACTGGAACTCCAAATAGTCCATCTATTTCAAAACCATTTTTAATTTTTTCATCAAGTTCTTTTGCTTGATTTAATGCTTCTTCTTTATTTAATGTAATATATGAATTGTATTTATTGTTTTCAATATTTTCATATATTTTTTCTATATATGAGGTTACCGTTAATTCCCCATTTCTATACTTTTCATGTAATGTTTTAATATCCATAACTCACCTAATCTTCCAATATTTTATCTAATTTGAAATAACCATATTCTCTATGTTTTGTGTTTTGAAATATCAATTCTCTATCAGTTGATTCTTCTATCTCATCCTCTCTTAATTGAGAAAAAATTTCAGAAGTAATTTCAAAATATTCTCCACTTTCAGTAGAATAGTCCATAATATGATCAACCATTTCAACTACTTTTATAAATTTAGATATTTGTATCTCCCTTTCTTTCTTATCTTCAGGAAGTCTTAAATATGCTCTATTATAATATCTTTCTACATTCATTTTTTTAACCTTTCCAAAAATTCATTTAATTCTTGATTTTCATACACTTTTATATTTAATTCTTTAGCTTTAGTTAGTTTTGAACCTGCGCTCTTTCCTGCTAAAACTAGATCTGTTGAATTAGATACTTGAGATGTGACTTTCGCTCCCATATTTTTCAATGTATCTTGAATTTCTTTACGATTATATCCTTCTATCGTTCCAGTAACTACAATTGTTAGTCCTTCTAATTCATCAGACTTTTCTTCATCCATCTCTTCAAATATTATACCTTTATCCAATAGTTTTCGTAAAGCATATTCTATATGTTCATCATTAAAATAGTCTAGGATTCCCTTTGCAGTTATATCTCCTATATCATTTACTTTTATCAATTCTTCAAAACTCGCATTTTTTATATTTTCTAAACTATTGAAATATTCAACTAAATCTTGTGCAGTTTTTACTCCAACATTCGGAATTCCAAGTGCATATATAAATGATGAAAGTTTTACATTTTTTGATTTTTCAATCGATTCAAGAGTGTTATTCACCTTTTTATCTTTAAATCCTTCAAGTTTATATAAATCATCTGCTGTTAAATCATATAAATCGTCGATTTCAGATATATCTAAAACTTCAATCATTTTTTCTATTGTTTTTTCTGATAACCCTTCAATATTCATCGCTTCCCTTGAAGCAAAATGAGTTAATCTTGCACTCATTTGTGGCTTACAATCAATTGCATTTGGACAATATATGTGTACATTATCATATATCAATTTAGTATGACAATATGGACAATAAACTGGTTTTTCAATTTCAGTAGTGCCATCTAAATCTTCATCAATTGCAGTAAGTATCTCTGGTATAACATCATTAGATCTTCGTATGATAACCTCTGAACCAAGTCTTACTTTTTTTCTTAAAATATCATCATAATTATTCAATGTTGCTCTTTGAACCGTAACCCCATCGATATCAACTGGATCTAAAAGTGCTACAGGAGTCACTTTTCCAGTTCGTCCAACATTCCATATTACTTCTTTTATGATAGTTGTATATTTTTCTGCTTCAAATTTATAAGCAATTGCCCATCTAGGGAATTTATTAGTATAACCTAAAACTTGCCTTGTTCTAAAATCATTTATTTTAATAACTACACCATCGGTTAATACATCTATTTCTTTTCTCAATGTACCAATTTTTTCAATTACTTGTATAAGGCTTTGAAAATCTTTAACTTTTTCTAAAAATGGGTATGTATTAAATCCATTTTCTTTTAAGAAATTAAATACTTCTATTTGAGAATCAATTATATCTTCTTGTATATAAGTTATATTATATAAATAGCATTCTAAATGTCTTGATCTTGTAACTTTTGGATCAAGATTTCTCAATGCTCCAGCAGCTGCATTTCTAGCATTTTTTAACTTTTCTTCGTTAGTTTCATTATATTTCTTCAAACTTGATAAAGGCATTACACCTTCTCCGGAAACCTCAATTAATCCCTTATAATCTATACTTGTAGGGATGGATTTAATAGTCTTTACTTGAGGTAGAATCTCTTCTCCTATAACTCCAGTACCTCTTGTTGCAGCATTTATAAGTTTACCATTATTATATGTTAGATTAATAGTAAGTCCATCAAATTTTAATTCAACTACATATTCAATTTCTGGTAATTTATCTGAATTAGAATTAATGTATTCCTCACGAAGCCTATTTGCTCTTTGCATCCACGCTTCAATTTCTTCATATGATTGAGCCTTGTCAAGAGAATAAAGCCTTCCAAGATGTGTGTGCTTAACAAATTTATCGAGTACCTTGTCTCCAACCACTTGTGTCGGAGAATCTTCTAAAATAACACCTTCTGTTTCTTCTAAATCTCTTAGCTCATAGTACAAAGCATCATATTCAGTATCTGAAACTAAAGGATCATCTAATGTGTAATAATGATAATTAAGCTCTTTTATTTTGTCTATTAACTCTCTCATTCTTTCCATAATAGCCTCAAATCTTCTTTAATTTTGCTAATTTAGCATCTAATTTTTTCAAGCCTGCTTTTTCGAAATTCACTAGCAATTCGTCTCCATCATCTTTTTCTGTTATGGATATTACCATTCCTTTTCCAAATTTTTTATGCATGACTGTATTGCCAATATTAAATTTCATATTAAGTGAATCTTCAAATCGCTTTTTCTTTTCCTGAATTTCTTGACGTATTCTTTCTCTCTTCATTTCAAATGAATCGAATATATCATCATAAGAAAAAGATTGTGTTTCTTGAACCTTAGGTTTTTCTTCATCTAAATATTCTATAATTTCATCAATGAATCTAGATCTTTTTGTATATGAACTTCTTCCATACATGGTTCTTGTAGATGCTGAAGAAATAAATAATCTTTGTTTTGCTCTTGTTATTGCAACATAACAAAGTCTTCTTTCTTCTTCTAGTCCACCTTCTTCAATAGTTCTAAGACTTGGAAATAGCCCATCTTCCATTCCCGCTAAAAATACTACATCATATTCTAGTCCTTTTGCAGCGTGAATTGTCATCAAACTAATTCCATTTGACTCTTCAGTTTTATCAGTATCCGAAAGTAAATTTACATTTTGTAGATAGTCATAAACTGTTGCATCTTCATGTGTTTTTTCAAATTCTGCAACAGCTGTAATTAACTGACCGATATTTTCTATTCTTGATGCATCCTCAATCTTTTTTGAACTTTCAAGCATTTTTTTGTATCCAGACTTTTCATATATTTCTTCAACTAAATCTGTAACTAAATAATCATCAATTAAATTAATAAAACTTTGCATTTCATATGCAAAATTACGAAGCTTCATAATAGCTCCTTTTGATAATTCATTTGAAATCGCATCATCAAATATTGCATCAAACATAGATTGATTAGTTTGATTTGCAAAGAATTCTAAATTATTTACCGTAGTATCACCAATTCCCCTTTTTGGTAAATTTATTATTCTTCTAAGAGATAAATTATCATCTGGATTTGCAATAAATTGAACATATGCAAGTATGTCTTTAACTTCCCTTCTATCGTAGAATTTAAGACCACCCACTATTTTATGAGAAATATGATTTTCCATTAATTTCTCTTCCAAAACTCTCGACTGTGCATTAGTTCTATAAAGTATTGCCATTTCAGATAAATCATATCCTTTATGTTGCATTTGTTGAATTTTTAGGACAATATCTGATGCCTCTTCATATTCTGAAGAGGAATTTCTATATATTGGTTTTTCTCCTACTGAATTATCAGTCCAAAGATTTTTTTCTTTTCTCTCAATATTATTTTTTATTAAAGCATTTGCCGCATCCAAAATCTTTGTAGTTGATCGATAATTTTGTTCTAACAATATAACTTTTGCTTTTTTAAAATCTTTTTCAAAATTTAGAATATTTGAAATATCTGCACCTCTCCATGAGTAAATAGACTGATCACTATCACCTACCACGCAAATATTTCCATGAACTTTTGTAAATAATTTAATTAATTCATATTGTGCTTTATTTGTATCTTGATATTCATCTACAAATACGTATTTAAATTTATTAGCATAATAATTTAATGTTTCATCATCTTTTTTCAATAAACTTATAGTCTTAATGATTAAATCATCGAAATCAACTGCATTATTCGCCTTTTTTCTTTTTTCATATTCTTCATAAATTTGTGCAGTATTTCTTTGTTTCTCATAAAATGCTTTATCTAGTAATTCTGATGGTTTAACAAAATTATTTTTACTATCTGAAATTACATAGATTACTTCAGCAATGGATAAAAACTTTTCATCAATTTTCAAATCTTTCATTATTTGCTTAATTAATTGTTTTGAATCTTGAGTATCATAAATAGTAAAATTTTGTTTATATCCTATTTTTTCAATATTTCTTCTAAGTATTCTCGAACATATACTATGAAATGTCCCAATCCACATATGATCTACATTTTTCTCTAAAAGTCTTGAAACTCTATCTTTCATTTCATTTGCAGCTTTATTTGTGAATGTAAATGCTAAAATATCAAATTCTGAAGCCAATTTATTTTCTATTAAATATGCGATTTTTCTTGTAAGTACCGTTGTCTTTCCAGAACCAGCACCAGCAAGTATCAAAATTGGTCCATCTGTAGTGTTTACAGCTTCTTTTTGTTCATTGTTAAGATTTCTAAGTAATACTGACATTTTGCCCCTTTTCTAATCCAAGATTTGGTATTACATTTAATTTCAAATCGTCTGCACCATATTCTAAATAATTATAATATCCAGCGGCAGCAATCATTGCCGCATTATCTGTAGAAAGTGATAATGGTGGATAATAAAATTCTATATCTAATTCTTCTAATTTTTTAGCCAATTCTTCATTAAGTAGTTTATTGGCAGCAACTCCACCAGATAATACAAATTTATCATAATTTTTCTCTTTAATAAGTCTTATGGATTTTTCCACCAATACATCAACAACAGCTTGTTGGAATGACGCTGCTACATCATTTACATTTATTTCATTCCCTGCCATTTTTTCTTTATTTAGATAATTAAGAACAGCAGTCTTAAGTCCACTAAAACTAAAATCATATGAATCTTTTTCAAGCATAATTCTTGGGAATTCCATAGCATGTGGATTTCCTGATTCTGCAGCTTTTTGTATAGCTGGACCTCCTGGATAACCAAGACCCAATGATCTTGATACTTTATCAAAACTTTCTCCTGCAGCATCATCTCGGGTTTGTCCTATAACTACATATTCTGTATGAGTAAGTACTTCTACAAGATAAGTATGTCCACCAGAAACTACAAGAGATATAAATGGAGGATCTAATTCTTCAAACTCTAGATAGTTTGCACATATATGCCCTTCCATATGATTTACTCCAATTATTGGTTTATCAATAGCAAGCGACAATCCCTTTGCATAAGAAACCCCTACAAGTAATGCTCCTACAAGCCCTGGTCCTTTAGTTACAGCAATTAAATCAATATCATCAAATGTTTTATTTGCTTCTTCTAAAGATTCTTTAACCACATAATTAATAGCTTGAAGATGTTCTCTTGAAGCTATTTCTGGCACTACTCCACCATATTTTTTATGTGTTTTTATTTGACTAAATACCGTATTTGATAATATTTTATTTCCATTTTCTATCACTGAAACTGATGTTTCATCACATGATGATTCAATTCCAAGTGTTATAAATTTTTCTTTTATTAAATCTGTCATAATTACCCCATTCTAAACCGATTTAATCTTGTAAATTTCCTCTTTGCATAATATATGCATCTTCTCCAAGACCATAATAATTTTTTCTTGTATATAAAATCTCTAGACCAAATTTTTTATATAAATTTATAGCAGCCAAATTCTCTGTACTAACTTCAAGATAAATGATTTGTTTCTTTTTCATTCTCCTAATCAATTCATTCATAATATCCGAAGCATATCCTCTTCTTCGAAAATCAGGATGAATTGCAAAATGATTTATATTTATCTCATCAAGATAATCGCTATAAAACATATATCCTATCAATTTATTATCTACTTCTAAACCAATCGTTTTATTATTTTCCCCTTCAAACTCAATAAAAAAAGCTTCAAGTGGCCATGGATTTGGAAAAAACTTCTCTATTTCTACTAATGTATCGATATCTTTTTCTTCTAAATTTCTATAATATTTATTTTCCAAAACTAATCTCCGCTTGAGACTTTCTCAAATAATTTGGTGTAATATCAAAAGTATTATCTATTTCACCCTTTTCATATTTTTCTTTTGCAAGTACTGCAATATTTCTAGAAATCCCATTATTCAATCCAGGATGTGATAATCTAACATTTGAAAACTCTTTAATTATATTTGGAAGTTTGCTAATTGATTCCCCGACAATTGTAATTTTATCTATTTCTTGAATTCTCTTTTCAAGTTCATTTTCTTCAATTATTTCTTCAAATTGCATTTCCAATTGGTCATTATTCCATTTATATAATCCTGCAAAATATCTCTTTCCTCTTGCATCAATAATCGCAAGTACATATCCATCATTCATAATCGAATAAGCCATTCCTTTTAATGTTGAGACCCCAATTATTGGCTTATCAAGTGCTTGAGCCATTGCTTTTAATGAAGTCATACCTATTCTAAGTCCTGTAAATGATCCTGGCCCTTTGGCAATCGCAAATAAATCTATATCATTTGCTTTAATTTTAAGATCATCTAGCATTCTTTTTATTAGTGGAACTAACATTTCTGAATGAGTCTCTTCTTGATTGATACTTGAATCGGCTATTATTTTATCATCTTCTAATATACTTATTGACGACATCATAGTTGATGTATCTACCGCTAAAACTCTCATTAAATCTCTCCCATTTCAGAAAATCTGTCGACATTTCCTTTTATTTCAATCGTTCTTTTATCATCTACCTGTGTAATTACTATTTCAATCATATCTTCTGGTAAATAGTCACCACCCATTGCAGCCCATTCTATAAAAGTAATTCCATCTGGATAAAAATATGTTTCATAATCTATTTGTTCTAATTCACTAGGATCTTCAAGTCTATATAAATCCAAGTGATTAATTTGAAAATCACCATAATAAATATTTACTATTGCAAATGTAGGTGAAGTAACATAATCATCAACACCTAATTCCTTTGCCAAATATTGTACCAATGTTGTTTTCCCCGCTCCTAAATCACCTATAAGAGAAATAACATCTCCCTTTTGCAATTTTGAAGCTAATTTCCTAGCAAATTTTTCTAAATCTTCTAAATTTTCTATTTTAAATTTCATAACTCTTCCTTAAATCACAGTTATAATAATTATATCAAATATAGTTATTTTTTAAAATGAACTATTAAAATATATATGGTAAAATATAAGAAAATTAGTGGGGGTTTTTATGAAATTATATTTGGCAGGATCATTATTTAATGAAGCAGAAGTGCAACAAAGAAAACTTGAAGGAAATCTCTTAAGAGAAAATTTTCCTAATCTTGATATATTCAATCCAATTGACCAACCTTTCAATGAAGATAAACAGACTCTTCCAACTCCTATCGACATTTATAATGGAGATACAAAGGCTGTAGAAGAATGCGATATATTTATTGCAGATCTTACAAATGAAGATTCTGGTGTAATGGTTGAACTTGGTATTGCTCTATATACTAATACAAAATTAATTATTGGTATCAACTCTGATATTAGACTCCAATCAGCAAGTAAATACGATGTTCCAACATATGGTATGAATCATTATGTATTAGGTGCAATTTTAAAACACGGGAAATTTGTAAGATCATTCAATGAAGCTATTGACGAAATTAAGAAGTTTTTAGAAAACAATTAAATTAATTTAATGTTAATTTTGAAATTATCCTATATCATTTGTAATTAATCTAAATAAGAGTTAGAATATAATTTGCATACAATTAGAATGGAGTTTTTATGTTACAAAATATTTCAAAGGATAAACAATTTTACAAACAAGCTATCATGATTGCTTGGCCTTCTGTTTTAGAGAGCTTTTTTATAGCTTTGGCCGGTATGATTGATACAATAATGGTTTCAGCATTGGGATCTTATGCTATTTCTGCAATAGGACTAACTAATCAGCCAAAATTTATAGCCTTAACCGTATTCATAGCCGTAAACACAGCTATATCTGCTTTAATAGCTAGAAGACGTGGTCAAGAAGATAAAAAAGGGGCCAATGAAGTTTTCTTAACAGCATTTACGATAAATATCATTTTATGTGTTTTTATAACTGCAATATTTTTATTTTATACTGAAGATATTATTCGTTTATCTGGTTCAAATGCAGATACTCATGATGCTGCTGTAGGATATATAAGAATTATAATAGCTGGACAAGTTTTTAATATAATTGCAATGACTATAAACTCTGCACAAAGGGGTTCAGGAAATACAAAAATTGCTTTCACAACAAATTTGGTTTCATCAGCAGTAAATATCATGTTTAACTTTTTATTAATCAATGGTAATTTAGGATTCCCTGCATTGGGAGTACAAGGAGCTGCTATCGCCACTGTTGCAGGAACAGTCGTAGCTGCTATTATGAGTTTTATATCACTTTATAATAGAAATAGTATGATACAAGTTAAATATATATATAAGCATAAAATCAAACCAACAATGGAAAGCTTAAAATCTATATTTAATCTGTCATATACAATATTTTTAGAATCAATAATGATGAGAATCGGTTTTCTTGCCACAGCTTTAACATCTGCTAAACTTGGAACAGATATATTTGCCGCACAAAATGCAGCATCAAATTATCTAAATATAGCATTTTCATTTGCAGATGGTATGCAAGTTGCTGCCATTGCCCTATCAGGTAGAGCTCTAGGAGCAGACAAGAAAGATGTAGCAATAAAATATGTACATGTTTGTCAAAGAATTGGTTTTATGATTTCAATAATTATATCTGTCGTATTGTTTGTCTTTGGCGAAAATCTAATGCAACTATTCTTTAATCCAGATACTCAAGCACAATTAATTGGATATGGATTACAAATGACAAAATATATAATGGTTATTGTATTATTACAAATTTCTCAAATCATTTACGGTGGTGCTTTAAGATCTGGTGGTGACGTAAAATTTGCATTATATTCAACTATTATCTCAGTATCAATAGTTAGAACAGCTGCTACTTTAATACTTGTTAATGTATTCAATATGGGACTACACGGTATATGGATAGGTATATTGGTAGATCAATTATTAAGATACATCTTACTTCACTATAGATTTAAGACAGGAATATGGACAGAAATCACTATATAACTTTTACAATAAATATTAAATTAAATATTAGATATCTTCGGAGGGATATATGCTAGAATTTTTAGAAAATGTGCTAAATATTGTAGCACCTATCACAATAACTCTACTTGAGCTTATCGGTGTTTTTATAATTTTATATGGAGCTTTTGCTGCAATTGTTAACTTTATAAAACATGGAATGGATCTAAGAGAAAACAAAACTAAAATTCTTCTTGGAGAAGCTTTTTCACTAGGTTTAGAATTCAAATTAGGTTCAGAAATTATTAAAACAGTTGTAGTAAGAAGTTTAGATGAACTTGCAATACTTGCAATTGTTGTTGTATTGAGAGTTGTAATGACATTTGTTATACATTGGGAAATCGAAAAAGCTGACCTACATGATGAATTCAATAAAACAAAGAACTAATGAACAGATTGCTAAGCAATCTGTTTTTTTATACCCTATGTTGTATGCTGTAAAATTATCCGTCTATATATAGTTGACTTCGCTTACTTTGTTTAATATAATTTTAGAGTATAAAAAAGAAAAAGAGGTCAGTATGGGAGGAGAAAAATACGTGATTGTTTTAGCAGGTATGATTGGTGCTGGAAAGACAACTTATACTAAATATATTGCTGAAGAGTTTGGCAGTGAAGCTTTTTATGAAAGTGTTGATGATAATCCAGTGCTTGAAAGATTTTATGAAGATAAAGAAAGATGGGGTTTCGCACTCCAAATTCATTTCTTAAATACTAGATTTAAGAGTATAAAAAGAGCTTTGAAACATCAAAACAATGTATTAGATAGATCTATTTATGAAGATGCTCTATTTACACAAATAAATAATGAGCAAGGTAATATCAAAGAAGAAGAAATGACTATATATTTGAGCTTATTAGATAATATGATGGAAGAAATTGAAGGAATGCCAAAAAAAGCTCCAGATTTACTGATTTATTTAAGAGGATCTTTTGAAAAACATATGGAACATATTCAAAAACGTGGTAGAGATTTTGAACAAACTCCAGAACAAGTAGACTATTTTAAATTATTACATAGTAAATATGATGAATGGTTTGCTAATTACAAGGCATCAGACACATTAGTATTTTCAATCGATGAATTAAGTATCGAAGATCCAGAAGATAGAAAATATATAATGAAAAAAATACATGAAAAACTAGACGAAATTAGAAAATAATATATAGAGTCAATATTGAGATGAATCTCAAATCCGGATTGAGGAAATAAGGATTCAGTCCAAATTATTATTGACTCTTTTTTATTGTGTTATAATTTTATAAAGGAGACTGTTACAATACTTATTGTATTATGATTTATGTTCTTTTTTATTGTGTTATAATTTTATAAAGGAGACTATATGAAATTAGAAATATTAGAATACAAATTTTATGATGATACACTTAGAAATGTCTATATATTAAAACCTGAGAAAATAGATGAAAATAAACAATACAAAACTCTATATATGTTCGATGGTAAAGAAGTATTTATAGAAAGCGAATATACAAAAGCTAATTGGGGAGTTGTCGAAGCCTTAAAAGAAAATAATATTGACGATTTATTTGTAATAGCTTTTGATAATGCAAAAGAGAATCGTTTGAATGAATATATTCCATATACAATAAATCATCATAATAAAGCCATCGAATCAAAATTTGATGAATTCGCTGCATTTATAATAAATGATATAATTCCAGATTTAGAAGAAAAATATCCAC
>JAEZZN010000061.1 GCA_023418535.1 Bacillota bacterium
TTGTAGATGAGGTATTAGCAGTTGGAGATGCAGCATTTCAAGAAAAGTGTAAACAGAGAATGACGGAAATGTTATCCGGAGGTACGACTCTGCTATTTGTATCCCATTCTATAGAGCAGGTAAAAGAGTTATGTGAAAATGTGATTTGGATAGATAAAGGAATAGTAAAAGCAAAAGGTAAGGCGGAAGATATAATAATAAAATATCAAGACTAGTTATAATTTTTTAGGAGAATATATGTATTTGATTTCATTATTAGTTCATGAACAGAAAGAAGTTATATTAGATCAGTTATTAAATATAAAAAAATATTTTTCTAATGCAAAAGTAATTATTCATTTATCTAAAGGAGCATCTTTTAGCTTGATGGATTTGGAATTATATTTGAAAAATAAGGTAGATAACTATTACTTAAATCCAGAGCAAGTAGATACTTCATGGGGAAAAATTATATTAGCTCATTTTAGTAACATAAAGTATGCATATCAAATAAATAAAAATGGTTATCTTCTGTTTCATTCATCTAATGATATGTTTATAAAGCCAGGAGTTGAATCTTATCTACAAGGTAAAGAATATTTATTCAATCAAAGAGTAGTTAATTCAATTCATACATATTGGTGGGTAGGTAGAGTTGCTAAAAGTGATAGTAATTTAATGAGAGCATTGAGGAACTTAGGCGTAAGTCAGGTTGTGGGTACTCAGATTGAAGGAAGCATGTTCAAATTAGAAACTTTAATAAAAATTATAGAAATATGCAATAAGTATAATGTGTTAGATAATAAATTACATTATCAAAGAGAGGAGATAGTGTTTTCATCTTTTGCTAATGCATTAAATATAAAAGCAGATGGGCTTCCGTATGTTTTTTCAGAAGTTCATAGATTTGATAGGGTTTTATGGAGAGTATTTATAAAATATAAATGGATATATTCAAAATTATTCATGAAAAATATAATAAATAATTTTTTATTTAAGAGTAAGTTTTATAAAATTACTGCTAAAGATGTTAATTTTATTAAAAATAATAATTATGATTTTTTGAAAAAGTATGACAGCTTATCAGATGGTGATGAAAAATGGGAAATCTTTGATTGTAAAAATATTTATGCAGTGAAAAGAGTAGAAAGAGATATTAATAATAAATTAAGAAAATATATTAGAGGATTAGAATAATGTCACTTACAATACAAAATTTAATTTTTTATCCACATTCGCTAGAGTTATCACATCTGTATATAAGAGGTAATAATTATATCTTACTAGATGAAAGTACTATAAAGATAAAATCATTTAGTAGTATTGCATTTGATACATATTACAATATTTTTTCTTTAAAAAAATGGAAAAAATATTGTAATTTAGAAGAACTCTATTTAGAGTTTGATTTTATAGGGGATATTCAAGTTAATTTGGTAGGAGTAAACAAACGAAATACCTTTTATATATATGAAAAAGATATATACCAAGAAGAGTTTTCATCTGATACAGTTAAGCATATTTGTATTAGTTTAACTCCAAATATTATAGCTGATATTGAATCCTTATATCTTGCAGTCAGAGCCAATACAAAAGACAGTACGATTAGTAATATTTGTTTTACAACACAAAATATTATAGATAATAATAACTATAAATTAGGCTGTTGTATCTGTACTTTTAATAGACAAGAGTATATCAAAAATACAATTTCTACTATAAAATCTGGGAATAAGAAATATAACTTGAACCTAGAAATAGTTATCACAAATAATGGGGTACCAATAGATTTAATACTTGAAGATAAATATATAAATATTTATCCATCCAGAAATATGGGAGGAGCAGGCGGATTTACACATTCTATCTATAAAGCGATACAGAAAGAATGTACTCATCTTTTACTTATGGATGATGATATATCATTTAATTTCGAATCTATTTTTAGGACATACAGATTTTTCCAACTGATAAAACCAGAATTCTATGATGTTGTTTTATCTGGCTCTATGTTCTCAGCGGATGAACGTTGGTTAAGATATGAAAGAAATACTATCTTAGATAAGAATGGTTTTCACCATCAAGGTCACTTTGAAGATATGAGAGATAGGAAGGTCATAATTGATGATGTGCTTTCTGAAAGTATTCCTGATACAGTATATGGTTTGTCTGGATGGTGGTTTTCTGCTTTTTCTAAAAAAATTATTGATGAATATGGATATCCATTACCTATTTTTGTTAGAGGAGATGATATTGAGTTCTCTATGAGAATTAATAAGGAAATTGTGTCAATAAATGGCATTAATGTTTGGCATGATCCATTTATTTTGAAATATAATGAAATTATGGAAGACTATTATCTGTCAAGGAATATGATTATAAATTCATTACTTTCATACTCTCGCTGTTATGAGTTAATTAAAATATTTTCAGTTAAAAAGTTTTTAAAAAATTTAATTACATTTAATTATACGGCAGCAGAATTTAATGTTCTTGCTCTACAACATATTATTGAAGAAAAGTATTCTGATGATCCAGAACATATACATCAATGGGCTATGAACAAGTTAAAAGAGTTGAAGAGTAATATGACCATTATTGAGAAAGCTCAGTATTTTTATACTAAACCTAGATTTAATAAGAAAATAACAAAAATATTGGGGATATTGTTATCTTTTATCGGTTTGGGAACAAAAGGAACATCAAAAGCTGGGTTTGAAAGACGTCCTATTTTCTTCTATGGCAGAAATAGAGTATTAGTATTTAATACTTTAAATAACACTATGGAAGAATGTGTTCTTGATAGAAAAATAACTATAAAGT
>JAEZZN010000074.1 GCA_023418535.1 Bacillota bacterium
GGTTAGAAGGATCGCGATCCATACCACCGACAGTGGTCGAGGTGAAGTCGCCGATTGCCTGAATGGAGTTGACGATGAACAGAATAATAAAGCTGATGATTACAGGGATTTCAAACTTAGGTGCAAAATGCATGGGAGGAGCGATGGCGAACCAACCAGCGCTCTTGACCGAAGCAATTTTGATCATGTCGTAACCGAGCAATTTATCGAAAGCACCGCTGATGATATAACCACCAACCATCGCGAGCAAAACAGAACTCAGCTTCATCATACCTTTAGTGAAGTGGTTGAAGAAAATACCCAGAGCGAGGGTGAGCAGAGCGACAGTCCAATTGTGCCATGAGCCCCAACCAGGAACTTTGACATCACCAGCACCACCCATGTACTTCATAGCTACTGAATAAAGTGATAGACCGATGACGAAAACTACTGTACCCGTTACCAAAGGTGGGAAGAGCGGACGAATCCATCTGACAGTCAGACCGAACAGGATGGCGACGACACCACCAGCGATCTGAGCACCGAAGATAACTCCTATTGCAGAGATGGGATCAAATGATTTTGAATACTGAGCAGCTACTGCTGACATAGTCGGTACGTAAGCAAAGCTGACACCAATAATCACGGGCAAGCGAGCACCAAGTTTGCCGCCGATGGGGAAGAGCATAATCAGTGTGGCGATAGCTGACATAACCAGAGACATCTGGATCAATAAAACTTTATCAGCTTGCTCTAGACCAGCTGCACCCGAAACAATCAGAGCGGGGGTGATACAACCAGCGATCATCGCTACAACGTGTTGCAGAGCCAAAGGCGTAGCAACTTTGAGCGACGGCTTTCCGTTATAGTCGAAAAGCGCTGAAATATGATTTTTTTCCATTTTAACCTCCTTGCGAGCAGAGTTCGCTAAAGCGTCTCTCTGAGCAATCTGTATTATACCTATTAACGTCAACGTTTGCGTACACTATCAAAACATGATTTTAACAATTAGATTACAAATTAAAATCTAGCTTCAGCTCAACCGGGCAATGATCAGAGCCCATAATGTCCATATGGATATCGGCGTCAACTAAACGATCACGTAGGGAAGACGAGACCAAAAAGTAGTCGATTCTCCAACCGATATTGCGTTCACGTGATTTCGCAAAGTTTGACCACCAGCTATAAACTTCAGTTTTATCGGGATAGAAATGTCTGTAGGTATCGATCATGCCTGCATCGAGCAATTGTACAAATTTGGCACGTTCTTCATCCGTAAAACCAGCACTGCGATGATTGGTCTTAGGATTTGCTAAGTCGATGTCACGGTGTGCGACATTGAGGTCACCGCAGACCACCACAGGCTTATGCTGTTCCAAACTCTTCAGATAAGCGAGGAAAACATCTTCCCAAATCTGACGATAATCTAGACGCTCAAGAGCACGTTTAGAATTGGGGGTATAGACAGACACCAAGTAAAAATGCGGATATTCCAGACAGAGCACGCGACCTTCGTCATCATGCTCGGGGATACCGATACCATGACTGACAGATAACGGTTTATGTTTGGTGAAAATAGCTGTACCTGAATAACCTTTGCGTTGTGCGTAGTTATAATATTGTTCATAGCCTGGGTAATGGAGATCTAGCTGACCTTCAGACAATTTGATCTCCTGTAGGCAGATGAAATCTGGATCTAAAGCACTCATCGACTCGATGAATCCCTTGCGGATAGCGGCTCGTATACCGTTTACATTCCAAGAAATAAATTTAAGCATGACAATCCTTTACTGATGTTTATTTTTTTATTTATTCACTGATGACGCCTAGTTCGGCAAGTTTTTGCTGAACTTCTGCTCGCAGAGGGATGGATGGTGCAGCACCGCGACGTGACACGGCTATGCTCGAAGCTGCTGTAGCAATTTTCAGAGCCAGGTCTAGATCTTGACCAGCGATAATCGACTGTAAGAAAAAACCTGTGAAAGTATCACCGGCTGCAGTAGTATCTACAACTTCCGTCGGATAGATCTCTTGGCGGACAACTCCTCCGTTAACCTCTCCGTCATCATCTCTATTTGAAGGCATTGTAGCGATACTGCCATCTTTGCCTAAAGTCAACACAATTCCTGCTGTTGGAAACAAGCTTTGTAGCTCTTCTAACATATTCTCGGGTTCACTGGTGTTCGCAGGCCTTTGAAATTGTGTGATCAAAGCCTGCGCCTCATGCTCATTGAGTAAAAACAGATCAATATCTTTGAGGGGTAAAGCGAAAATATGCTGATTGAGAGGTGAAGGATTAAGCGCTATTTTTAATCCTTTTGCTTTGGCCTGTCTGATAATCTCAGCGTTGTTATCTATCTCATTCTGAAGCAAGATCCAATCGCCAGCACTGAAATGGCCTAGTACGTGTTCTATGTAAGTAGCAGTGTTGCCAAAATTAGCTCCGGCATAGATGATGATGCAGTTTTTACCCTGGTCATTGACTTGGATAATGGCGTGGCCACAAGGCTCTTCGCGTTTTGCAAGCAGAGAAATATCTACACCTGCTTCAGACAAAGTAGATAATAGAAGCTCGCCATCTTGACCTACGCCGCCTGCTTGCCAGACCTGCTGACCTGCACGAGCTAGTGC
>JAEZZN010000131.1 GCA_023418535.1 Bacillota bacterium
GACGTATGTTCTACGAGTGGTTCGGTGAAAACTTGTTCCGCTCGGATATGAGCTCGTCCGACGTGCGCATGGGCGATCTTCTCATTCATGAAGGTGCACCGTATGATGCAGAAAAACATGCTTCGGAAGTGTTCAACTCAGATTTCACTTACTTTGTTATGAACGGTACATCCACTGCCAACAAGGTAGTTACCAATGCATTGCTCCATCCGGGCGATGTCGTACTGTTCGACCGTAATAACCATAAATCCGTTCATCATGGCGCTTTGATCCAAGTCGGAGCGAAAGCGGTGTACTTGGAAACGTCGCGTAACCCATTCGGTTTTATCGGTGGTATTGATGAACATTGCTTTGACGAAAAATATCTTCGGGAAGAATTGGCGAAGGTAGATCCGAAAAAAGCAAAAGAAAAACGTCCGTTCCGTATGGCACTCATTCAGTTGGGAACTTATGACGGCACGATTTACAACGCTCGCCAAGTAGTCGATAAGATCGGTCACCTCTGTGACTACATCCTCTTCGACTCGGCATGGGTAGGCTATGAACAATTCATTCCGATGTTGCGCGACTGCTCGCCGCTCTTGTTGGAATTGGGGCCGGACGATCCGGGTATCATCGTTACCCAGTCCGTACACAAACAATTGGCAGGCTTGTCGCAAGCTTCTCAGATCCATAAGAAGGATAGCCACCTCAAAGGTCAGGATCGTTACTGCAACGACGATGTATTCAACAATGCATTCCTCTTGCATGCTTCGACCTCGCCATGCTATCCGATCTTCGCATCCTTGGATGTCAACGCCAAGATGCACGAAGGTGAAGCAGGCCGTAAACTGTGGGCAGATACCGTGAAATTGGGTATCGATACACGTAAAGCTATTGCGAAATACTGCCACTATTTCAAACCTTTCATTCCGGAAGAAGTGGATGGCAAACCTTGGGTAGAATATGATACCGAAGAATTGGCAAGCAACAATAAATTCTTCAAGATCACTCCGGGTGAAGAATGGCATAACTTTGAAGGCTATGGTAAAGATCAATACTTGATCGACCCGTGCAAATTGCTTCTCTATACACCGGGTATCAACCGCAAGACTTGGGAATACGAAGATTTCGGTATTCCGGCAGGCTTGCTGTCGAACTACTTGCGTGAACACGGCTTGACACCGGAAAAGAGCGACTTGAACTCCATCCTGTTCTTGTTGACTCCGGCAGAAACCGATACAAAGATGAAGAATCTCTTGTCTCTCTTGGTTCGCTTTGAAAAATGCTTGGATGACGACTTGCCGTTGGCAGAAGTCTTGCCGAAGATTTACAAGCGTAACGAAGAGAGGTACAAAGGTTACACCATCCGTCAATTGTGTCAGGAAATGCATGATTTCTACAAATCTCGTCGCGTGAACATCTTGCAAAAACGCTTGTTCCGCAAAGACTACTTGCCGGAATTCGCAATGAGCGCCAAAGACGCCAGCTTCGAGTTTGTAGCAGGAAATTATGAGCAAGTTACTTTGGACAATATCGAAGGCCGTATTGCCTTGGAAGGCGCCTTGCCCTATCCTCCGGGAATCATCACGATCGATCCGGGTGAACGTTGGAGCCCGACCGTAACGGAATACTTCCGTGCGTTGGAAGATACGATCAATCTCTTGCCGGGATTTGCCGGTGAAATTCAAGGTGTACATTTTGCCGAAATCGATGGCAAGACACGTGCCGTAGCATATGTCTTGAAAGATGAATCGGTTTTGAAAAAGTACAACCAGTAATTTTCGGTAATCGTTAGATTACTCGTTGCGTGCCATATACCGGAGGCACGCAACGACGATATCGAAGGCGAGTCGCTCTCGCCTTCCGATATCGATACAAAACAGTAAAGGAAGGTCTTATTATGTCAAATGCAAAAAAAATGGGAGTGGTACAGCTCACCATTATTACAGCAGTGAACATGATGGGATCTGGGATCATCATGTTGCCGGCGAAATTGGCGTCGGTAGGTACGATCTCGGTTCTCTCTTGGTTGGTAACTGCAGTCGGTTCGATGTGTCTTGCTTATTGTTTCGCCAAATGCGGCATGTTTAGTAAGAAACAAGGTGGTATGGGTGGGTATGCTGATTATGCTTTCGGTAAGAGCGGTAATTTCATTTGCAACTACACATATGCCTTTTCGTTGATTATCGCTAACGTCGCCATCGGCATTTCGGCAGTTGGTTATGGTACAGAGTTCTTGGGTATGTCTCTCGACGCTCTCGGAGTCGGTATTGCCACCATTGTGGTTTTGTGGATTACGGCGATTTTGAACTTCGGCGGTGCGAGAATCACCGGTAGAATCGGTTCGGTCACTGTATGGGGTGTTATTATTCCGGTTGTCGGCATCAGTATTATCGGTTGGTTCTGGTTTGACCCGCAATTATATGTATCGTCTTGGAACCCGCACAACATGCCGTTCTTTGATGCAGTTTCCAGCTCCATCACGTTGACTCTGTGGTCCTTCCTCGGCTTGGAATCCGCTTGTGCCAACAGTGATGCCGTAGAAAATCCTGAAAAGAACGTACCGATCGCAGTCTTGGGCGGTACCCTGGGCGCAGCTATTGTCTACATTGCTTCGACGAACGTTATGGCAGGTATCGTACCGGGCGCTGACTTGGCAGCATCCAATGCTCCGTTCGGTTTGACTTTTGCACATATGTTCACACCGGTAGTGGGCAAAGCCGTTATGGGCTTGATGACACTGGCTTGCTTGGGCTCCTTGTTGGGCTGGCAGTTCACCACTGCACAAGTATTGAAGAGCTCCGCAGATGTAGGATACTTCCCGAAAGTATTCTCCAAAGTGAATTCCAAAAATGCTCCGATCCAAGGCATGTTGATCATGTTGATCATCGAAACCGTGATCGGTTTGGCAACCATCAGCCCGAGCTTGATGGAACAATTCAACGCCATCGTAGAATTGGCGGTTGTGACCAACTTGGTTCCGTATGTATTGTCCATGGCAGCCTTGCCGGCAATCCTCGCTTCGGCGAATGTTCCGGGCAACAAACGCGGTACCATCTATGTAGCGTTGCTCATCGCAACCTTGTACAGCTTCTATGCTCTGTATGCTTGCGGCTTGTTCGCACTTGCTTATGGCGCGTTGGTTACATTCCTCGGTTGGACCTTCTACGGATTTGTGGCAGATCGCTTCGAACGCAAGATCTGGGAAATGGAAGGTTTGGTATAAATTACCAAAAAATGAGAATATGTGGAGTCATGGTAGGCGGTTTTTCCGCCTGCCATACTTTGACGTAGGGAGCAGATAGGGAGCAGATAATGAATCTGGATTTTTATCGCAACTTTGTCGTTGTTGCAGAATCGTATACAATCAGTGAAGCAGCCCGCCGGTTGAACATAGCTCAACCGGCTCTCAGCATGCAATTGAAGAGTTTGGAATCGTACTATGGAGTGCAATTGATCAAGACGCGGCAGGGAAGCCGTCACATCGAGTTGACAGCAGCCGGCAAGCTGCTGTATCGTCGCATGCGGCACATATTGAATGCCACGGACTTATTGCGCACGGATTTGAAATTGGTGGAATTCAACGAGTTGGAAACCATCTCCATCGGTACGACTCCGGAACTATCCTTGATGCTGGGGGCATATATAGAAGAATTTGATGGCAAAGGAAATGCAGCAAGATGGAAATTAGTTACGAGAGATGTTCGGACATTATGCGAATATTTGGAACAAAAAGATGTGCATTGCATGATCATCCCGTTTTCTCCGGCACAGGCATATTTATATGATTTTCATGGAGAATTTCAGCGGCAAGTATATGTGGTGGGACGCAAAGATCATCCTTTGTTGAAAGACAAATCGAATATACGCCTATCGAGCTTGCAAGATCAGCAAATATGTTTGAGCTGTGAATTGGAAGACGGATTTTTCCGAGCATGTCGTGAAGAAGGGGTGGAAGCCACCCTGGAACTGCGAGCTACATCTTCCTTGATCGCCATTGATGCTGCTTTACGGAAAAATACTTTGGGTGTGGTTGCCGGGGAACTGCCACCTTGGATGGCAAGCCTGGTGGAATGTGTGCCATTGTACTGCAAGTACTTACGCGCAGAACATTATGTGTACACACAGAAGAACAGAGAAGTTCCCAAAAGCGTGAAAAATTTCTTGAAATACATTACGGCACGTCCGGATTGCGAAAGTGAGAAATAATCGGTCAAAAGTGAAAATTAATTTATTTTTTCACTTGACAGAATAAATCCTGTTTGATACAATACCATGCAATACTACATGGTATGGTTGTTGATTGGATTTGACAACCGAGTTCCTATTGGAGGCGGAAGAGATGACTACGCTGAGAAGGATGACAAACATTCTGTTTAGTAATCTTCCCGTATCCGCAAGGAAAGTTCATTCACCAAGAAAGGCGACTGACGCGAAACCGACTTCGAGTCGGTGAATATTGGGAGAATGAATCAAACAGGCGGATAACGGTTATATTTTAAGGAGGATTACAAAATGGAACGTGATTTACAAATGGATTTACAACAAGAAACAGAACGTAGAGAGCATGAAAGCGAACAGATGCAAATTCGTCGTGAAAAGCTCCAAAAGATTTATGATTTAGGTGTATACCCGTTCGGTGATAAGTATGAATGGGATCAACATAATAGTGCAATCACTGAAAATTTTGATGAAATGGAAGGCAAAGAAGTTCGCATTGCCGGACGTATCATGGCGATTCGTGACCATGGTAAGACAGCTTTCCTCAATCTTCGCGATGTGACGGGAGATATCCAAGTATACTTGCGTCAAGATGAATTGACGGAACAGGAATATGAATTGTTCGGTTTGTTGGATATGGGCGATATCGTCGGTGTACGCGGTGAAGTCTTCCGTACGAACAAGGGAGAAGTTTCCGTTCGTGTTCGCGAATTGACTTTATTGTCCAAGGCATTGCGCCCGTTGCCCAACAAGTGGCAAGGTTTGACCGATGCGGAAATGCGTTATCGTCAACGTTATGTAGACTTGATCATGAGTCCGGAAGTTCGCAAGACCTTCCAACAACGTTCGCAGATCATGTCCTGCATCCGTGAATGGTTGACCAGCCATGGATTTATGGAAGTGGAAACGCCGATGATGCAAACACTGTACGGTGGTGCAGCAGCTCGTCCGTTCATCACTCATCACAATGCGCATAATATGGACGTGTACTTGCGTATTTCGCCGGAGTTGTACCTCAAGCGTTGCGTAGTCGGTGGCTTCGAACGTGTATTCGAAATCAACCGCAACTTCATTAACGAAGGTATCGACAACCGTCACAATCCGGAATTTACCATGTTGGAAACCTACCAGGCATATGGCAACTATGACGATGTCATTCGCCAGACGGAAGAAATCGTTTCCTATTGTGCACAGCAAGTCTTGGGAACCATGAAAATCAACTACCAAGGTACGGAAATCGATTTGACTCCGCCGTGGAATCGTATGACCATGCCGGAAGCAATCAAGAAGTACTCCGGAGAAGATTTCGAACAAGTGGAAACCATTGAACAGGCAAGAGCCATTGCGGACCGTTTGGGCGCCGAATATGCGGAACATGACGGCATCGGCAAGATCATGAACGCTTGCTTCGAAGAAGTAGCTGAAGATAAGCTGATCCAACCGACATTTATCTTCGGACATCCGTTGGAAATTTCGCCGTTGGCTAAGCAGAATCGTGAAAACCCGGCGATTACCGACCGTTTTGAAGCATTCATCTATGGTCGTGAGTTGGCAAACGGTTTCTCCGAGTTGAACGACCCGATCGATCAACGTCAACGTTTTGAACAACAGGTTCGTGAACGTGAATTGGGCGATGACGAAGCGCATCAAATGGATGAAGACTTCGTAACAGCTTTGGAATATGGTTTGCCGCCGACGGCAGGCTTGGGCATCGGTATTGACCGCATGATCATGTTCCTGACCAACTCGGCATCCATCCGTGACGTCATTCTCTTCCCGCTGATGAAGCCGGAAGAAGGACGCACCGGTCGTCAAACTGAAGAAGAATAAAAATAAGAAAGAGGTGTTGCTCCGGCAACACTTCTTTTTTTTGTTAACAAAAGATTAAATTTAGATTTTTTGAAGTAGGAGAAAATTGTAAAAAAATCTAAACAAGCGCCTAAATACAGGCGTTAGAGAAATGAGAATGACATATGCCGATATAATAATTGCCTATATCGGCAGGCTCTCATATTATCAATTTCAAAATTATTTTTGCCGTATAAAATAATGAAATAAGCAATAAAATGAATGGCCCGTCCTGAATGAAAGTGAATTGACAACCTTGCTGGGACTAAGATATAATTGTGCTGTGAATAGAACTTAGGCTTCTATTCTATCGGATGTCATAAGGCATCGCTGCTTGTTGAGGGGATTGAAAAAGCACATATTTTGAAGTAGGTGTCCGCAAGGACTTAATAGGGAAGCCGGATCAAGCCGGCACGGTCCCGCCACTGTAGGGATTGAGTTTCAACGAATATGTCACTGGGAAACTGGGAAGGCCGTTGAAATGAGGAAATCGAGTCAGGAGAACTGCCTGCTTAGCAATCACCGCTTGACCTGCGATCGACAGGGATGGAGAATAGCACCGAGGTAATGCTCGCGTATTTTTGGTATGCTCTGTTGGATTATGAATCCGATGAGAGCTTTTTTTGTGGAATCTTCACGCCGTGAGGCGGAGGAAAATTTTTTTCAAGACTGGGAGGTCTTATCATGAAACATCTCAAAGTAGGTTTTAGCCCCTTGGCGGAGCAGTACTTCGACCTGGCTGTAGGCCGTGAGAAGGTGTGCTTGGATTGCACCGATTTCACGGACGTCGGCGTAGCCGTAGTTACTGACGCTGAAATGGCTTACCTCGACAAGGTGAAAGCAACAGGGTTTGATATTCCGGTATTCGTCGTGTTGACAGAAAAGAATGCTGTTGACTCGGGATACCTCGGCTATGTCGACCATGTCATCGATGTTGCTGACACGGACACCAAACGCGGATACTACAGCCGTCAGGTTGAACAGGCTGTGGCTGCGTACGAAGAAGACGTGTTGCCTCCATTCTTCCGTGAATTGACCAACTATGTAGAAGCTGGTAAATCACAGTTTGACTGCCCGGGTCATCAAGGCGGTATGTTCTATCGCAAGACTCCGGCTGGCCGTGCGTTCTTTGATTTCTTTGGTGAAAACGTATTCCGTGCCGACCTTTGTAACGCAGATGTGAAGTTGGGCGACCTTTTGATTCACGAAGGTCCGGCCTGTGACGCACAACAACATGCAGCACAGGTTTACAATGCGGATAAAACTTATTTCGTACTCAACGGTACATCTTCCGCAAACAAAGTCGTATTGAACGCCTTGGTAGCTCCGGGGGATTTGGTTCTCTATGACCGCAACAACCACAAATCCATCAACCATGGTGCCTTGGTACAAGCCGGTGCAACACCTGTATATGTAGGTACGGCTCGTAACCCGTTCGGCTTCATCGGCGGTATCTTGGAAGAATTCTTTGATGAAAAGAAACTCCGTGAATTGGCTGCTGAAATGGATCCGGAAAAAGCCAAAGAAGAACGTCCGTTCCGCTTGGCAGTTATCCAATTGGGTACTTATGACGGCACCATTTACAATGCTCGTCAAGTCGTAGATAAAATCGGTCACCTCTGTGACTACATCTTGTTCGACTCTGCTTGGGTAGGCTATGAACAATTCATTCCGATGATGAAAGATTGCTCGCCGCTCTTGCTCGAACTCGGTCCGAACGACCCGGGTATCTTGGTTACCCAATCCGTTCACAAACAACAGGCCGGCTTCTCGCAAACATCGCAGATTCACAAGAAAGACAGCCATATCAAAGGTCAGGATCGTTATGTCAACCATAAACGCTTGAACAACGCGTTCATGATGCACGCATCGACCTCGCCGTTCTATCCGCTGTTCGCCGCTTTGGACGTTAACGCCAAGATGGCTGACGGTGAAGCAGGCAAACGCTTGTGGGTAGAAGCAGTGAAGATCGGTATCGAAGCTCGTAAGGCTTTGTTGCGTAACTGCAAATTGATCCGTCCGTTCGTACCGACCACTGTCAACGGCAAACCTTGGGAAGATGGCGATACGGATGAAATGGCTCAAAACTTGGATTACTTCCGCTTCGTACCGGGTGCAAAATGGCACTCCTTCGAAGGATACGGCGAAGGTCAATACTTCGTGGATCCGATGAAGTTGCAATTGACCACTCCGGGTATCAACGCTGAAACCGGCGAATACGAAGACTTCGGTATCCATGCGAACATCCTCGCTAACTATCTCCGCGAAAACAACATCATTCCGGAAAAATGCGACTTGAACGCTATTCTCTTCTTGTTGACTCCGGCTGAAACACAAACGAAGATGCAGAACTTGGTAGCTCAAATCGTTCGTTTCGAACGTTTGATCGAAGAAGACGCTCCGATGCAAGACGTATTGCCGACTATTTACTACAACAATATCGACAAATACAAAGGCTACACGATCCGTCGTCTCTGCCAGGAAATGCAGAACTTCTACAAGGAACGTAACGTAAAAGAATTGCAAAAACGTTTGTTCATGAAAGACTACCTGCCTGAATACGTGGCTACACCGTACAAAGCAAACCTCGAATTCGTACGCGGCCATGGTGAATTGGTACCGGTAGACGAAATCGTAGGACGCATTGCGTTGGAAGGCGCATTGCCGTATCCTCCGGGAGTATTGACGGTTGTTCCGGGCGAACGTTGGTCCGAAACCGCTCAGAAATACTTCTTGGCGTTGAACGAAGGTATCAACCAATTGCCGGGCTTTGCTCCGGAAATCCAAGGCGTATATCTTGAATCCGAAAACGGCAAGAAACGCGCTTATGGCTACGTATTGAAGAAAGAATACGAGCAAGAATTGATGAAATAAGTGATTCAGTGAACCTGACCGTGCGGTTCTCCGCACGGCAGGTATCATCACTGAAGCTTCATATAAGGAGAGTGTATTTATGAGTAATTCTCAAAACAAAATGAGCGTCCTCCAGCTGACGATTTTGACAGCGGTGAACATGATGGGTTCCGGTATCATCATGTTGCCGACAAAATTGGCACAGGTAGGGACTATTTCCGTATTGTCGTGGTTGGTAACGGCAGTCGGTTCGATGTGTTTGGCTTATGCATTTGCTAAATGCGGTATGTTCAGCCGTCGCGGCGGCGGTATGGGTGGTTATGCCGAGTACAGCTTCGGTAAAGCCGGCAGTTTCATGGCAAACTACACCTATGGTGTGTCTTTGTTGATTGCTAACATCGCAATTGCGATTTCTGCAGTCGGTTATGCGCAGGAATTCTTGGGAATTCAAATGGATTCTCTTTGGGTCGGTATCTGGACTATTATTACACTTTGGATTGCAACCGTCCTGAACTTCGGTGGCGCAAAATACACCGGTCGTGTATCTTCTTTCACTGTTTGGGGTGTTATTATTCCGGTTGTGGGGATTTCCGTGATCGGTTGGTTCTGGTTCAGCCCGAGCATGTACGCAGAAGCTTGGAACCCGCACAACTTGCCGTTCTTTGACGGTGTAAGCCAATCTATTGCTATGACTTTGTGGGCATTCCTCGGTTTGGAATCCGCTTGTGCGAACGCAGATGCGGTAGACAACCCGGAAGTCAACGTGCCGAAAGCCGTATTGGGCGGTACTCTTGGCGCAGCTATCGTTTATAT
Organism: Bacillota bacterium; assembly: GCA_023418535.1. The sequence goes on from JAEZZN010000131.1 coordinate 9,718, forward strand.
CGTGTCGACCAACGTCATGGCCGGTATCGTTCCGAATCCGGATTTGGCAGCTTCTTCTGCTCCGTTCGGTTTGGCATTTGCAACTATGTTCACACCTGAAGTCGGCCGTATCGTCATGGGCTTGATGGTTATGTCCTGCTTCGGTTCTCTCTTGGGCTGGCAGTTTACGATCGCTCAAGTATTCAAATCCTCCGCTGACGAAGGATATTTCCCGAAATTGTTCTCCAAGGTCACCAAGATGGATGCTCCGGTCGTAGGCATGATCACGATCACCGTGATTCAGTCTCTCTTGTCCTTGATGACAATCAGCGATTCTCTCTACAGCCAATTCGAAATGCTCGTTAACTTGGCCGTAGTTACCAACATCATTCCTTACCTGCTTTCGATGGCAGCTATCATCGTTATCCAGAAAGCCGGCGGTACCTATAGCTCCTTCACGACGTTGTTGGCGTTTATCGGTTCCGTGTACAGCTTGTATGCACTCTATGCATCCGGCTTTGATGCGATGACCTACGGTTCCATCGTAACCTTCATTGGTTGGACTCTGTACGGATTCATTTCCGAACGTTTCGACCTGAAAGATGCAGTTGAATGGAACAAGGCCGTGGACGCAAAGAAACCGCGTGCCTAACAAAATAATTGACCGCCCCTAGTGGGCGGTCTTTTTGTATGCGAGAAAGCGGCTACCATGCTATAATATCTTTGTGAGGTAGATGATGAAAAAGCCGGGAAGAAAACAACTGACAAAGCGAAATATCGTCTTGATTGGTCCTATGGGAACAGGAAAAAGCCATATTGGACGCACCTTGGCGCGAGAATTATCCTATCGGTTCATTGATACGGATCGATTGCTGGAAAGAGATGCAGGTATGACCTTGGCAGAGCTTGCGACTGAAATCGGCCGCGAGGACTTATTTCGGCGTGAGCAAAAGGTGATTGATCAAGTGAGACACTGCCACCATGCGGTAGTTGCGGTCGGTGGTAATTTTGTCTTGCGTGAAGAAATGTTGGAAAAGTTGCAGGAATACGGTATCGTCATCTTGTTGTATGCACATACCTTTCGTTTGGTGGAACGGGTGGAGAAGAAAGTAGGCAAGCGACCCACCATCGACTATGGAAATGTAGCCAAATGTATTTCCGCTTTGAATAGAGAATGGTTTCCTTTACGACGCAAGGCTGATAGGGTGATCAATACGACGTATCGTTCGCCGGCGCGCATTGTGAAGGAAATCGGCAAGTATATAAAACAATCACCTTATCGATTGAGTAATGAACGGAATATCGGGCAAAGGAGAAGAGGATCCATATCATGGCGAAAAAAATAGCGATTTTGACTAGCGGAGGAGATGCTCCGGGCATGAATGCCGCTATCCGTGCCGTGACGCGTACGGCAGTTTATAGAGATTGGAATGTAGTCGGTATTCGCCGCGGCTATGCAGGTCTTTTAGAAGAAGATTTTGCACCTTTGTTTCGGCGTAGTGTGGGCGGTATTATTCATCGTGGCGGAACTATGCTCCGGACGGCACGCTGTCCGGAGTTTCAGGAGGTCGACGTCCGGCGCAAAGCCCTAGGCTTCCTCGAACGCATTTCGGTCGATGCGCTCGTCGTCATCGGCGGCGACGGCTCGATGGCGGGAGCTCGAGCGTTGACTGAACTCGGGCTCCCGACCGTGACCATTCCCGGCACGATCGACAACGATATGCCGGGGACGGAGGATACCATCGGGTTCGACACGGCGATCAATACCGCCGTCCGAGCGACGAACAGCATTCGTGATACTGCGTTTTCGCATGAACGCATTGCGATTGTGGAGGTCATGGGCCGACATAGCGGCCACATTGCGCTGCATACGGCAGCGGCATGTGGCGCGGAGGCCGTCTTGATTCCGGAACTCCCCAATGACCTTGATGCCTTGGTCGACAAATTGCATGCCTGCCGCTATGCGGGTAAACGGCATGGCATCATTATCGTAGCGGAAGGCGCGATGCGCGGCTATGAATTGGTACGTGAGTTGAAAGCACGCACTGAATACGAGCCGAGTATTACCGTATTGGGCTATATCCAACGCGGTGGAGCGCCGACTGCGCATGATGTGCTGTTGGCTTCCCGCTTGGGAGAAGCTGCAGTAGAAGTTTTGGAACGTGGCCGGAAAGGAACATTGATGGCAGTCCAACAGGGAGAAATAAAAGCGGTTGACTACGGAGATATTCCGGCTGAAAAACGAGGACCCGATATGGATCTGTATCGGATGATTCACGAATTGAGCATGTAATGAATATAAAGATAACCGAGTATAAAGGGTGAAAATGAAAGAAAAGAAAAAAGCTCCGGTGGAAGTCGGCAAAGTATATACAGTTAATATTACAGATATCGGCAGTCATGGTGAAGGCGTGGGAAAATTCTGCGACTTCACCGTATTTGTGTCAGGAGCCTTGCCGGAAGAAAAGGTGGAAGTAAAAATCACCACAGTCAAGAAAAACTATGCCAAAGGAAATTTGTTGGATATAGTTATTCCTTCAGCCGGCAGAATACAACCGGAATGTCCTTACTTTCCGCGTTGTGGCGGTTGTCAATTGCTGCATTTGGATTATGAGCGGCAATTGGCATGGAAACAATCTCGTGTGGAGCATTTGATTCGCACGATAGGTCAATCATCGGCTCCGGTTTATCCGGTGGTGGGGATGGAACGGCCCAATGGATACCGAAATAAAATGCAATTGCCCGTCGGCAAAGACAAAGATCAAGTCAAATGTGGATTTTATGTATCCGGAAGTCATCGCATTGTTGATGTAACGCATTGTTTGATTCAAGATGCCGGTAATAATCGTTTATTGCAAGCCGTGCATCGAATTATGCATGAATATGACATTCGTCCCTATGAAGAAAGCAGTCATAGCGGAGATATTCGCCATGTTATAGGGCGTACCTCGCGGTGGGGATTAATGGCAATCATCGTGACCAAAGATGAGCAATTACCGCAAGTTAATGTATGGATTGAGGAATTGCGCAAGCAAGTTCCGGAATTGGTAGCCATCTATCACAATGTTCAGCCTAAGCGCAGCAATGTGATTTTAGGGAATAAAACGGAACTAATCTGGGGAGAGGAACGGTTGCCGGCTAATATCGATTGTTTGAAGTTTATGCTTTCGCCCGGATCTTTTTTTCAAGTTAATCCGGAACAAACGGAAAAGTTGTATCAACTCGTTTTGCAAGAAGCCGCGTTGACGGGGCAAGAGTTGGTCATTGATGCGTACTGCGGCACCGGAACTATCTCACTATTTCTTGCGCAGCAAGCCAAACAAGTGATTGGCATTGAAATCTTTGCGCCGGCGATTGCGGATGCGAAAGAAAATGCTGAAATCAATAAAGTCCGCAATGCGGACTTTATTGTGGGGGATGCCACTGTGATGATGCCGAAACTGGCGGCACAAGGCTTGCAGCCGGAGGTAATTGTCATGGATCCGGCTCGAGCAGGTTGTACGGAAGAAGTGCTGCAAGCGGTTGCGGGTATGCAACCGCAGCGGCTGGTATATGTATCCTGCAACCCTGCGACTTTAGCTCGGGATGTGGCTATATTGGCTGAATTGGGGTATGAATTGCAACATGTCACGCCGGTGGATATGTTCCCGCATACCACGCATGTCGAGTGTGTGGCATTGATGACAAGGGTTGAGAGTTGACCTTGATGAGTTTGATGTAACAAATGCTGAAAGTAAGGCGACCTATGCTCAGATTAAGGAATATGTGAAGAAAGACTTTGCTTTAAATGTGTCTTTTTGTATATCGGTCAGGTAAAGAGAAAATATGGGATCGAGCTACGAGAGCATTACAATAAGTCAAAGAAAGATAATCCCAAAGTGCCACAATGCCCAGAGGAAAAAGAAAAAGCTATTGTAGAAGCCTTGAAACTTTTTCAGATAATTTAGATCTAACGTCAGATTTGTATAGAGTTAGAAGTAGATGCTAGTGAGAACTTTTGCGTAAGGCAAGTGCATAAAAGGAGAATTAAAATGGGAAATAAGCTGGAACTTACATGGTTTGGAAAAGAAAACGAAATAAAGATAGAGCCAAGAATACTCATTGAAAATAAGGAATTATCAAATATAGAACAAGACTTAGAAACTGATAATATGCTCATTCATGGAGATAATCTCCTTGCCCTGAAAGCGCTTGAAAGTAAATATGCCGGAAAGGTCAAGTGCATATATATCGATCCACCTTATAACACAGGTTCAGCATTTGAGCATTACGATGACAATCTTGAACACTCCACATGGTTATCGCTCATGAAACCAAGACTTGAAATACTTAGAAACCTTCTTTCTGATGATGGTAGTATCTGGATTAGTATTGATGATGACGAAGGACATTATTTAAAAGTGCTATGTGATGAGGTGTTTGGAAGGAGTAATTTTATTAATACGGTGATATGGGAGAAAAAATTTTCTCCACAAAATGATGCGAAATGGTTATCTGATAATCATGATTTTATTCTTTTATATGCAAAGAATAAGAATATTTGGAGACCAAATTTGTTGCCACGAAGTGCTGAAATGAATAAAAGATATAAAAATCCGGACAATGATCCTCGTGGAGTTTGGACATCGGGTGATTTATCCGTAAAGAGGGAAACTCTAAAAGATATTTATCCAATAACTACACCTTCAGGAAGAGTTATTATGCCTCCAGCAGGAACTTCATGGAGATTTTCTGAAAATAAAATGAACGAGCTTATTGCAGATAATAAAATTTGGTTTGGGAAAAATGGCGATAATGTTCCAAGAATAAAAAGATTTCTTTCTGATGTTAAGCAAGGAATTACAGCTTTAACCATATGGAAATATACAGAGGTTGGGCATACCCAAGACGCCAAAAAAGAAGTAAAAGCTTTTAACTCCGAATCTGTCTTCGGAACTCCTAAACCAGAACGCCTTATTGAACGTATACTTACGCTTGCTAGTAACGAAGGCGACCTAGTTCTTGACTCCTTCCTTGGTTCAGGAACTACTGCTGCAGTTGCTCATAAGATGGGAAGAAAATATATAGGTATCGAAATGGGAGACCATGCATATACCC
>JAEZZN010000120.1 GCA_023418535.1 Bacillota bacterium
CTGGAGCTGCTGCTGATACACCAAATTCTTCTTCTAAAGCTTTTACTAAATCAGCTAATTCTAATACTGTTAAACCTTTTACATCTTCAATTAATTGTGTTACTTTTTCTGACATTTTGTCCTCCTAAATTATGCTTCTTGTTCTTTTTTTTCTTTTACTGCGTTTAATGCATAAACGACATTTCTAATAGTTCCTTGCAATACATTTGCAAATCCTGCTATAGGTGCATTTAATCCACCTAATACTTGAGCTATCAATACTTCTCTTGTTGGTAATTTAGCTATAGCTTTTACGCCTTCAACATCAACTACCTTGCCATCAATAAATCCAGCTTTTACTACTAATTTTTCATTATCTTTAGCAAAATCTACTGTGATTCTTGGACCAGCAGCCATATCATCGTTACTGAATACAAAACCATTCGGTCCTTTTAAGTACTCTTCATAGCCTTCATATCCTAATTCTTTAAGAGCGATATTAACCATTGTGTTTTTGTAAACTTTATAGTTAACACCTTCAGCTCTATATTTTGATCTTAATTCGGATACTTGTTCTACAGTAAGACCACGGTATTCTACGATTGATATAGATTTAGAGTTTTGAATAGCTTCTTTAATTTCGCTTACCACTTCTTGTTTCAATGATAATGCTGAATTACTCACTTTCCACCTCCATAGTTTCGGCTACTATGAACAATATTTTTTATAAATAAAAAACTCCTTGGACATAAAGACGCAAGGAGATCAATAATCATGTATCGCTCCTATATAGGAAATTAAGATTTCTCACCTATAGTCTTTGGTAGCCTATTTAATTTACTAAAACATAATAGCATATTATATAAAAATATGCAAATTATTATTTTATAATTCCATCAATCTAGCTGTATTTAACTTAATTCCAGGTCCCATTGTTGATGTTATTGTTACTGATCTTAAGTATTTACCTTTAGCTGATGCTGGTTTATCTCTAATTACAGATGCAATTAAAGCTTTTACGTTTTCTGCTAATTGTTCTTCGTTGAAGCTTGCTTTACCAACAGCTACGTGAACAATATTTTGTTTATCTGTTCTATATTCTACTTTACCTGATTTAGCTTCTTCAACCGCTTTAGCTACATCAAATGTAACTGTACCAGTTTTTGGATTTGGCATAAGTCCTCTTGGTCCTAATGTTCTACCAATTTTACCAACTTGACCCATCATATCTGGTGTTGCAATTGCCACATCAAAATCTGTCCAAGACTCATTTTGAACTCTATCTATTAAATCTTCACCTGCAAAATCAGCACCAGCATCTAAAGCTTCTTTAGCTTTTTCACCTTTAGCAAATACCGCAACTCTAACTTCTTTACCTGTACCATTTGGTAATACTACAGTATTTCTAACTTGTTGATCTGCATGTCTTGAGTCAACACCTAATTTTAAGTGTAATTCTATAGTTTCATCAAACTTTGCTGTAGCTGCTTTTTTTACTAATTCAACAGCTTCATCAATTTCATAAAATTTTTCTTTATCTACTAAATTTAATACTTCTTTATATCTCTTTCCTACTTTTGGCATTTTTTCCTCCTTGTGGTATATACGGAATATCCTCCCACTAATCTTCTACTGTAATCCCCATTGATCTTGCTGTACCAGCGATTATTCGTTCAGCTGCTTCAATTGATGCTGCATTTAAGTCAGGCATCTTTGTTTCTGCAATTTCTCTTACTTGTGCTTTTGTTAATTGTCCAACTTTTTGTTTGTTTGGAACACCTGAAGCTGTTTCTAAACCTAAAGCTTTTTTAATTAAAACTGCTGCTGGTGGTGTTTTCAAGATAAATGTAAATGATCTATCTGCATAAATTGTAATTACAACAGGAATAATTAATCCTGCTTTATCTTGAGTTTGTGCGTTAAATGCCTTTGTAAATTCCATTATATTTATACCTGTTGGCCCTAAAGCTGTACCAACTGGTGGTGCAGGTGTTGCCTTTGCTGCAGGTATTTGTAATTTAACAATTGATTGTACTTTTTTAGCCATTATTTCCTCCTAAATCGCTAATGTGGTTATGGCGGTTTCCCTCCCACTAAAAAAATGATTATTTAATATCTTCAAATGCAATTTCTGCTGTTGTATCTCTTCCCATAAAGTCAATAACAACTTTTACAAATTGCTTTTCATAATTGATGTCTTCAACTATTGCTGTAAATCCTTCAAATGCTCCCTTAACAATTTCAATATCTTGACCAATTTTTATATCAATATCTTCAGGTTTTATCTTAACTTGAATTGCTTCTTCATTTTCAATACCGAAATCTCTTATTTCTTTTGCACTTAAAGGCACTGGATCCCCATCTGGTCCTATAAAGCCTGTAACACCTCTTGTGTTTCTTACTAAGTACCAGTTTCTAGAATCCACTATCATTTTTATTAGTACATATCCTGGGAAAATTTTTCTTTCTTTTTGAACCTTTTTCCCGCCTTTTTCTTCTGTATACTGTTCCATTGGTACCCTCACATCAAAAATATTGTGTGATTTACCATTTTCAATCATATTCTCAATTTTACTTTTTACTTTATTTTCGTGTCCAGAATAAGTATGAACAACATACCAATTCACATTTTCAATATTTTCGTTGTCCATTGCTTCTCCTTATTAAAGTGTAAATGATAAAACAAATCGGAATACTAAGTCTATCAGTTTAACTAATATAGAAACTCCTACAATAGCTGCTAAAACAACTAAAGTCATATTGATTACATCTTGTTTTTTTGGCCATGAAATCTTTTTATATTCTGATCTCATTCCTTTAACAAGACCTTTTTTTCTTGTCTCAGTCATTGTTAACTCCTATTTAGTTTCTCTATGAATTGTGTGTTTACCACAGAATGGGCAATATTTCTTTAGCTCAATTCTGTCTGTAGTATTTCTTTTATTTTTCATAGTGTCGTAGTTTCTTTGTTTGCATTCTGTACATGCTAATTTTACCTTGTCTCTCATGACTACCTCCTACGTTATATATTACCGGACGGTAACTCCGATACATCGTTAGATTTTATATCATTATCCTTTAAAAGTCAAGTAAATATCATGATTTTAAATACTTTTTTTGTTTTAGTAATTATTTATTACAAATTTACTATTTATTATCGCTATATTTCTGTGTAATTATTGATTTATCAGTGTCCTTCTGTATACAAATTTATTAATTGCATTTAATCTGTTTAATCGTGATTCCATGAATCCGTAAAATCTAAAATCAACGTAATTTAAATCTCTTTGGAGCTAAATATTTTAATCCTAAGAATCCTAATATAATATAAATTACAGCAAAAATTAATACTAAATAAATATAATCACCAGCAATTACTGAATAGGAAAGCATATAAATTATATAAGTGAGCCCATTATATAATGGATTTTTAATTTTTAAACCCTTAGTAAACGGCTGTATTATGTAATACGCAAACATATAATGAAGAGAGAAAAATAATACACCCAATATTCCAGAACTCAATGATAGGAATAGATGTTTTGTCCCTAATTGAAATCTTAAATTTACAGTAATTATCATAATTATCATTAGTATAAAAAGTATCATGTTGTTTTTTAATAATTTTACAAGACGTATTTTCATAGATTCCATTATATGTTCTGGTTTTCTATAAAAATTAGACTTCATTAAAGGATAATCCATATTATAAAAACAATACTTTATAAAAAAGTTTCCACTAAACATATAATATGCAGATGCAAATAATATTACTAAATAAGCTTTATTTAAAAAATCTAATTCTATTTCATTAGTTGGAATAAATAATACTGCAATAGAAATTCCTATATATATTAAAGCTTTCAAAATAAACGGTTTTCGTGTTTTCTTTTTATAGATGTTCTCATGTCTTTTGAAAAATATTTCGTTAATATATCTAATCCCACTATAATTTGAAAAATCTTCCTTCCCAATCTTTATATTTTCTTCTTCAGTTTTAACTACAGAAAACTCGACATCCATATCATTTCCTAGTGACAATAAATCTACTGTTAATCTAGGATATATAATCTCATCAAAATTATTTTGTTTCAAAACTGATTTGAATGATAATAGAATAATTATAATTCCAAATAATAAAAGTATCGGATTGTATAATACTTCTAAATTTACATTTAATAAAGGTAATATCGATTTATTAAATATAAGTATTACTAAAGCTAAAATATAATAAGAGAAAATTATAGAATTTTCATATATTTGAAGTTTCTTATCTTTTAAATTTTTCTTTAGCATAAATAAAGCTGCAAATATACGTAAACTACATGATAATATTGAAAATGCTAATATATTAATAAATGCAATATTTATACTTATAATTGAAAATATAATTTTCATAGCTATTGAAAATGTAATTGCAAATACAATTAAACTATAAGAAAAACTTCCTATAAAATAACTTTTTGGACTCATCTTAAATTGTCTTATAAAATAATATGACTTTTGATTGGCATCATAAAAATTGAAAGCTTCTATCATAAAGCCAAACAATGTAATTAAGCTTATATATATTAAAATACTTTTTGAAATTTCTGCGTCTTTAATTAAAAATTCTCCCTTTGTAATAATTGCTACTATAATTCCATAAAATATTAATTTTGAAAAGACTTTTGTAATAAAAGGAAGTATTAATGAAATCCAACTAGATTTCTCAACTATTTTTAATATTGTTTTGTATATTTTTCTACTTATTATTTTTCCTAAAAAAGGTATTTTCAACAACCAAAAGAAGAAACTATTTACTGATGTAATTAAATTATATTCTTGAATTAATAAAACATCTCTAATCATCACTATCCCTCAAAGCTTCAACGATTATATTTTCATAATTTTCATCTTTCTCAAGTCTTTCAATTGATTGTAAATGGCCTTTGTTCAATAAAACTATATCATCACATAAATCTTTTGCAAGTTCCAACATATGTGTAGATACGATCACAATATGATCTCTTTTCAATGACCTAAAGAATTTCTTTATCTCTTGCGCACTTATAATATCAACCGCTGTTAAAGGCTCATCAAGAAGAATTATTTTAGGTCTTTGTATATACATAGAAAGCAATGCAACTTTTGACTTCATTCCTGATGAATACTCTTTTATCAATTTATGTCTATCATTTTCATTTATATTCACTTCATCAAACAAAGCATCAATATTATTCCTTTCGTGAGGGGCATTAATATCGGTAATGAATTTTGCATACTCATATCCTGTTAAAAATTCTGGAAGATAAGTTTCCGCAAATATCATACCAATATCTTCAATTTTGATATCTTTTTGTTCTCCATCTATTTCAATTGCTATGTCTCCACTATCTTGTTGTAATTCTTTATAAATTATATTAAACAAAGTAGTCTTTCCTGCTCCATTTCGGCCAAGAAGTCCATATATTCTACCACTTTCAAACTCATAACTTGCACCGTCTATTACTACATTTTTGTTAAATTTCTTTTCGATGTTTTTTAAAATTAATTTCATATTTTCCCCTTTAATATTCACCTATAATATCAAAACTATTATCAATAGGACCACGACCTTGACCAATTTGTATATTTGATTTAAGTGCCGCTGTTACATATCTTTTTGCAGCTTCACAAGCTTCAATCAAACTGTATCCTTTAGCTAAATTTGATGCTATTGCACTCGACAAAGCATCACCTGTTCCTCTAATGTTTTTAGTTTCTATTTTGTCTCCATATAGCCAATATCCACCCTCTTTTGTATATAGAAAATCATTAGAATTATCACCTTCAACACCACTTTTGGTCAAAACATTACATCCATATTTTTCATATATTTTTTTAGCTGCAATCTCCATATCTTTTTCATTATGAATTTTTATATCAGCTATAATCTCTGTTTCTTCCTTGTTTGGTGTAATTAAATCAGCAAGTGGAATTAATTCTGTAAGCAAAGTTTCAATAGCATCATCATTTATCAACTGAATCTTCTTTTGTGCTACTATAACTGGATCTACAATTAGATTTTTAGGCTTATATTGTTTTATCTTTTTTGCTGTCATTGTTATTAAATCATTAGAAAGTAACATACCTGTCTTTGTCGCATCAGGACTTATATCTTGAAATAAATAATCTATTTGCTTTTCAAGAAACTCTGGCTTAGTTTCTTGAACTCCATAAAAACCCATTGAATTTTGTGCACTTATAAGAGTGACAACTGACATCGCATATACTCCATGAGCTGTCATAGTCTTAATATCTGCTTGCATCCCAGCACCACCAAATGGATCACTACCTGCAATAGTAAGTACAGTCTTCATAACTTCTCCAATTTAAATATTATTACTATATAGTATAATATATTATAGTATATTATAATATTTTTTTATCAATAATAAATTTAGTAATTTTAATGATTTTAGGAGCTAGTTATGAGAGTAATGACTGTAAATGCAAGATATATCAATGATTTCGATGAATATCCATGGTCATCTAGAAAGACTGTAATTAAGGAAATGATTGAAAAGTATAATCCAGACTTGATTGGGTTTCAAGAAATTATGGAGGAACATTTTGATTATTTAACCTCTGTATTCAAAGATAAATATCATTTTTATGGTGAGTATAGAGATTTTATCTTTCCTTCAGAAATGAATTTAATATTTATTAAAAAGGATAGATTTGAAGTTTTATCTTCTAATACAATTTGGCTTAGTGAAACTCCAAATGAAAAATTTTCTATTGGTTGGGATAGTAGTTTAGCAAGAGTTTTATCTTATGTAAAATTAAAAGATTTAACAAATGAATCGACACTGTATCATCTAAATACACATTTTGATTATGCTGGAGAAAAAGCAAGAATAAACTCTGCGAAAATGACACATGATTTAATCAAAGATTTACATGAAACAGTAGTATTAACTGGAGATTTCAATTCTACACCTACACATGGTTTTATTAATTTGCTACTTGAATCTGATATACTCGATAATTCATATAATCATTTTGAAGATAAGAAAAACTCTCTTACAATTCATAATTTTACGAATGAAATTAAGGGAGAACCTATTGATTATATATTCGCAACCAAAGATTTAAAAATAGTTAATAGCGAAATTATTAGATATAAAAAAGATGGAATATTTTCTTCTGATCATTATCATATTTTAGTAGATTTTGAATAATAAAATAGTGGGTTTGGATTTTATCCATTCCCACTATTAAAATATTTCTAAGCTATTAAATTTTTCTTCGACAAGATATGCCGCTTTATCAAAATTACCTCTATTTTCTACAGTATAATCTGTAAAGTATTTATAACCCTTCTCTCTTTCTTCTTTCATTTTAATTAAAGTTTCTATTCCTCCTTCAGAAAGCGGACGATTTTTAGTTGAGAGATAATTTATATTTCTTTCAATCATAAAAATTATAGAATTTTTTTTAAGATGATAATAATTTTCCATCTTTGATACTACACCACCACTAGTTGAAATTATTACATTTTGTAAATTTCCAAGTCTTCTAACGATTTTTTTCTCCATCTCTCTAAATGTATCTTCATCTTGATTTCTTAAAAAATCTGCTGGACTAATTCCGTATTCATTTTGAAATTCTCTATCCAAATCATAATGTTTACGATTCATAATCTTTCCAAGTTTACGACCAATTGTTGTTTTCCCAGCACCTGGCATACCAACCAAAACTATATTCATATTTTCTTTTATATAATCATCGAAAATATTTTCAAAGACATATTCACTATATTTTTTTCTAGTCAAAATCTCTAAACTCTTTTTAGTTTGATAAAGTTCTTTGATAAATCCACGATATATATCGATATTATTATTTTTTGCGTCAATATATAACTTTGAAAATAATACATCTTTTGAAAAATCTATTATATATTCTAAATTCGGGAAATTTGATAAATAGATTATATTTTCATAATTTTCAATATCACTATCCAACATATTTATAAAAATTTCACTAGAATATTCTTTTTGAAAAATTTCGTCTTTATTATATATTTCTATTGAATTTGCACCCAATCTTGTGAGAGCATATTTTAATGAATTTATAGAATCTCCACCCCTTAAAATTAATATATTCTTATCTTGAATTTGGAGTCTATATTTGTTGAAAAATTGCAAATAACCATAGTATTCCGTATTGAACCCGAAATTTTTCCCGTTAACTTTTTGAATTAAATTTAAATCACCAATTTCTTTAGCCTGAAAAGTAGAATCTTCTATTGTTTTCATAAATTTATGTGAGTTTTTAGTATTTATAAAATATCCTTTGAAACTACTTCTTTTTAATAAATTTTGTATTTCATCTTCATCAAGATTGAAGAAACCAATTTCATTTCCTATAAATCTATTAAGTATATATTCTGTAAATTTATTTTCACCATAATTTACAAGTGCGTACTCCAAATTGTATTCTTTTTTTATTCTATTAAACTGCTTTTTGTTTGATTTTATTAAAATTTTATATATTTCATTTAACTCTGGTATTTTAGATATTCCATTGAAGTTAACAAACTGAATATTCTTAGTAAGCTTATCATTTTCTATATTATTGTTGAAAATATACTCATATATTTCTTCACTTAAGGAAACTCTCTCTAAAAATAAGTCATTCAGTTGCGAATCTATATCCTTAATATCTCTTAAATAATATTTAATTTTCTTGATTTCATTACTTTCATTATTCATTCTATATTATATTCCTAAATAATTTTTGTTTATAAAAAAGGGAATCTTTCGATTCCCATTAAATTAATGATCATATTTTACTAGTGAGAAAGTCTTGTAACCTTCAAATAAATCCATTCCTTTTAAATCTTCAAGTTCAATTAAAAATCCTACGCAAACTATTTCAGCTCCTGCTTCTTCTACTAAATCAAGCGCTGCTTTTGCTGTACCACCTGTTGCTAACAAGTCGTCAATTAATAAAACTTTATCACCTTTTTTAAACACATCTGCATCTATTTCGACTACATTTGTACCATATTCAAGAGAATATTCTTTCTTGATAATATTTCCAGGTAATTTTCCAGGTTTTCTAACTGGTACAAATCCCTTTCCAAGTTTTAAAGCTAAAGGAGCTCCTATAATAAACCCTCTTGCTTCAATACCCACAATATAATCAAATTCTAGGTCTTTAACTTGATCTTCGATTTGTTTTATTGCCTCTGCAAATGCTTCACTATCTTGAGTTAATGTAGTTATATCCTTAAAACTTATTCCTTCTTTTGGAAAATCTTCTATAACTCTTATTTTTGATTTTATATCCATTTCTCCCTCTTCTCCATATTAGAAAATTCATATGCTCTATTATTTTACAATATATATGAAATTATCTCAAATTTTAGTGTTTCTAATCTTTATTTCTACAATTTCTGGTGTATTAAATATTCTTTTAGCCCATATAAAATTATTTCCTAAACCTTTTGAATTTATCATAGTAGTATTTCCTACATTGAATACGCCACCTGCATATTTCGGAAAAAATCCTTGATCGGGTGCTAAAACCGGAATATTAAATATTCTAGCATGACCTCCATGTGCATGTCCTGAGAACACTACATCATAATTATATTTCTCATATAATTTGAAAAATTCAGGTCTATGTGAAAGAAGTAATTGAAATTTATTGGGATTTTCAAATCTTTTAAGATTTTCTATAATTTCTTTTTTTTCATCTTTATCAACTCTTTCTCTCGGACTTATATATTCATTAGGATCTTTTATACCAACTATTTCAAAATGTTCAAATTCAAATTTCGAATCATTTAATACTTTAACTCCATTTTCGTTTAATTTTTTTTCTAATTCACTATATTTATCAGCTCCCTTTTCATGATTCCCCTGTATAAAATATATATCACCTTTAAGAGCATTAACCAACTCCATTGCGATATCAATATTTGTATTTTTTCGATCAATTAAGTCTCCTGTTATAAATATAAAATCATAGTCTTTTTTTATTAATTTTATAATTCTAGATTGATTTTTTCCAAATCTTGTATTATGTAAATCTGATATCTGTAGAATATTTATTTCATCAATATCTGGATGTATATTTTTTTCAATTATATATTTTGTTAATTTAACACGACTATTATCATAAATTATATAAATAATAAAAATAAAGGCTACAATTCCTAATATTTTGTAATATATCATATTATTTATTCAGCAAGATAATTTATATAAAACTTCTTGCTCTTTCATCTTTCATAAATTCTATTATTAGCCTGCAAACTTAGCTATTTTATAATATTTAATTTTTTGTAATATGTAGTTTTATTGATAAATCTATATTTATAAGTATTATCTTTTCTTTAGCTATTAATTTTCTTTATCCAAAGCTAAAGATATGTACAATGCATTATCAATATTTCTTACTACCTTTTTATCTAACTCTCCTACTTTATCTCTCAAACGCCTTTTATCGATAGTTCGAATTTGTTCTAATAAAACTACTGAATTCTTGGGTAATTTAATATCTCCAGTGATTACAACATGTGTAGGTAAATTAGATTTGTTTGTTTGAGAAGTTATAGCAGCTACAATTATCGTAGGAGAATATTTGTTACCTGTGTCATTTTGTATAATAACAACCGGTCTTACTCCTCCTTGTTCCGATCCTACGACAGGACTTAAGTCTGCGTAGAATACATCTCCTCTTTTAATCTTCAAAACTTTTCTCCTCGATATAAATTCTGGATACTCTCGGAGATATGGAAGTCATAACTTCATACGAAATTGTCTTCGCCCATTTGGCAACCATATCTGGTGTAATTTCTTCATCACCTGATTTCCCAATAAGTATAACATCATCATGCAGTTTTACATCTATATCCGTTACATCAACCATAAGTTGATCCATTGTTATATTTCCTAAAATTTTTGCTTTTTTACCATTTATAAGAACATAACCAATATTTGAAATATTTCGCATATATCCATCGGCATAACCAATAGATACCGTTGCTATATTACTTTCTTTATCAGCTATAAAAGTTCTTCCATAAGAAATAGATTCCCCTTTTTCAATAATCTTAATATTTGAAACTTTAGACAATAATTCAAATGAATTTTTAATACCTAAATCAAAATTTTCTTCCATAAATTCTGATGGATACATTCCATACATAGATATACCTGATCTTATAGCATCTGATTTAGTATCGTAAGCTATAGCAGCAGCATCATTTGCACTATGTTTCATCCAATTTTGAGAGATATCTTGTAGAGATATAATCATTTTATTAAATTTTTCTAATTGATGATTAGTATAGGATTTATCTTTTTCATCAGCTGATGCGAAATGGGTAAATATTCCCTCTACATTTATATTTTTCATAGCATTAATTTTTCTTATATCTTGAACACTTCTTTCATTAACTTGAAACCCTAATCTATTATGTCCCGTTTCCACTTTTATATGTGCTCTTATAGTATTTCCAAATTCATTAACCGCTTTTGCTATTTCAAAATTATAGATATTCATTATTAAATTGTATTTACTAAGTAAACCATAGTTATCTGGTAATATATATCCAAATATTAATATATCTTTTTTTATTCCACTTTCTCTAAGCTCAATAGCTTCATTGATAGTCGCTACACAAAACATATCTACCTTATCTTCAATATGCTGTGATATTTTAACTGCACCAAGTCCATAAGCATTCGCTTTAACTACAGCAAGAAACTTATTTTTTGTTATCTTTTTTAATATATCAATATTATCTTCTATAGTTTTCAAATTAACTATCATTCTATTCGCATCAAGCTTCATTTGTTTCTCCAAAAGCAATAGGTAGTTGTTCTATTATATCTCTAGCTATCATACTAGTTTCACCATATTTTTTTGCTGCATAATCACCTGCAAGCCCATGTACATAGCATGCTATTTTAAACATTTCAAAACTATTTTCTTTCGCAAGAAGAGCCGCAACAATACCTGTAAGTACATCACCCGAACCAGCAGTTGCCATACCACTGTTTCCAGTAGGATTTATAAATGTTTCAAATCGATTTGCAACTATACTATCTTTCCCTTTTAATATCAAATTGATATCAAATCTATCTATATAATTTTTTACACTACCAATTCTATCATATTCAATTTCATTTAATGTATAATTTGAT
This sequence comes from Bacillota bacterium, assembly GCA_023418535.1. Next base: position 12,165 of record JAEZZN010000120.1, read on the forward strand.
AATCTTGAAAACTCCATTACATGTGGAGTTAAGTATAAATTTTCTCTCATTAATTCTGGATATAGAGCTAGTATATTTATCGCATCCGCATCAAGTACAACAGGCCCTTCAAAATTATTTAATACAATTTCAACTATCTCTTTTGTATGTTCACTAACACCCAGCCCTGGACCAATTGCCACTACAGTCTTATTTTGTATAGCATTTAATAATTCTTCTCTATTAAATCTTCCAAACTCTCCATATCCTTCGTCATGTATTGACAAAATTATTTGTTCAGTTGTCTTTATCTCAACTATTTCAGTTAATGAATCAGGAACTAATAAATACACAAGTCCAGCTCCAGATCTAAGAGCAGCTTCAGAACTTAATATTACTGATCCTGTCATTCCTTTACTTCCACCAATAATTAACACTTTTCCAAAATCATATTTATTGGAATTTTCATCTCTTTTAGGAAGTAATTTCTCTATATACCCAAAATCATCAATTTTATTTAAATTGCATACTGCTGTTGCATAATCTCCATCATGACTAATATTGACATTAACATTTGCAATAGATTTTTCATTCATAATTTTATATACCTTACTAGATTCAGTATTTACATAGGGTGCATTATTCTCATAATGTAGTATTTCAATATCAGTAAAAGATAATTCTTTTCCTATACCAACTTGAAATGCCTTTGCTACAGATTCTTTTGCCGCAATTAAACCAGCAATACTTTCATGTCTAAAATGTCTAGACTTTAAATATTCTTGTTCATTTTCTGTAAAAAACCTGTCTAAAAAATTTCTTTTTTCTAAAAGATTTTCAATTCTTTTTATATTAACAATGTCAATTCCTATCATAATAAACTCCAAAACTATAGCAATTTATCTAAATATAATATATCATAATGTTAACAATTTTTCTAAAAAATAAAGCCTAAAATATTGACTAAACTCACAAAAACAAAATCCTAAATCTATGAATTCTTATTTTGTTATTTTAGAACATAGATTGTATTTATAAAAATATATAAAATGCGAGCAGTAAAATGAAGATTTCAAAATTTTTTAGTAATAATTCCGACTATGGTTTTATGAACAATATAGACAATTATACAATTAAATCAGCTAAACATTTATCTTTCGAACTATCTGATTGGGATATAACCTCCTTGCATTCTGAAGCAAAAAATCATTGTGCAGCAGTTACCTCTACAAATATAGATAAATATTTTTCTGAGATATTTGAAATTTATGAGAATTTTGATATAATCTCTAGATTTAATCAAAATTATAATTTAATTGGTAATGGACCTATATTTTCTTTTGCAAATAAAACAAAAATAATTCTTGCTAAAAAAAATATAAATATAAATTACAAAAGAAAATGGATAAATAAATTATCATTTATTAAAGATTCAATAGATAAGGACAATATAGTAGCACTACTTCTATGTTCAAATTTTAAGGACTACCATTGGATAATATGTACAGGATATTTTATCACTAGTGATGATAAAATCATACTTAAAATCATAGATAATTGGAATAAATCTTATAGATATTATATTCCTAGTGAACAGTCTTTTATACTAAAAGTTACGAGTTTTGGAGAGTTTAAGATTTCATTTTAGATTTAAAATAATATAAAATTAAAGCCTTCGGTCATCAAAATAACCAAAGGCTTTTTACATTTTTCATATATTTTATTCAAACTTAAATAATATAATAGCACATCTTAACTCTATTTTATTACACTCTTAGCTTTGTATCTCCATTATAAACTTCGTCAATAATAGCGGAACCAATACAGACTTCACCATCATAAAATACTGCAGCTTGACCAGGAGTCACAGATTTTATATGGTCATATTCTACTTCTACATGAGTGTCATCTATGAATTTCACTTTAACAGGGATATCCTTTTGTCTATATCTAAATTTTGCAACACCTTCAAAATCTTCTCTCTTAAAATCCTTTAATGAAGTTTGAAACTCTGATGCAAGTAGTCTATTTGAGAAAAGATGTTCATTTGTTGATCCTTGACAAACTAAAAGTTCATTTCTTTTTAAGTCTTTTCCACAAACAAACCAAGCTTCTCCATCCCCACCAATACCAAGCCCTTTTCTTTGGCCAATTGTATGATACATTAGTCCATTATGTTCTCCCATAACTTTTCCAGTATCAATATCCACCATGTTTCCAGGTTGAGCTGGTAAATAATTTGAAAGAAACTCATTAAAATTTCTTTCTCCTATAAAACAAATTCCTGTAGAATCCTTTTTATTCGCTGTTGATAAATTGTATTTTTTAGCAAGTTCTCTAACTTCTGATTTTTGAAGATCTCCTACTGGAAACATTACATCTTTAATTTGATCTTGTGTTAATTGTGATAAAAAATAAGTTTGATCTTTATTGTTATCAAGTCCCCTAAGCATTTCTACACTTCCGTCTTCATTTCTTCGAATTCTAGCATAATGTCCGGTTGCTAAATAATCACAGCCTAAATTTTTTGCAAAATCTAAAAATGCCTTAAACTTAATTTCTTTATTACACATGATGTCCGGATTTGGAGTTCTACCTTTTTTATATTCATCTAAAAAATATGTGAATACACGATTATAATATTCTTTTTCAAAATTTATAGAATATATAGGAATACCTATTGCATTTGCTACAGATTCGGCATCTTTATAATCTTTTTCCGCAGTACAAAAACCATTTTCATCGGTGTCATCCCAATTTTTCATAAATACACCAACTACATCATAGCCTTGTTCCTTTAGAAGAAGTGCTGCAACAGATGAATCTACTCCACCACTCAAACCAACTATTACCTTAATATCTTTGTTATCTTTCATATTATCTCTTTCTAATATACATTTCTTTTAACTTTTCAATTAATGTATCTATTTCATCTTTAGTATTTGTAAATCCAAAACTAAATCTAATTGATCTTTCTGCTCTTTCAGAATTATACATATTTTCTATTACATATGATGGTTCTAAAGTATTTGCATTACACGCTGATCCTGCTGAAGCATAAATCCCATTTAAGTCTAAATATGTTAGAAGTAAATCACTTTTAACCCATGGAAAATAAACATTTACAATATGATTTGTAGTTTTTTCAATATCTCCATTTATTTCAAATGGTATTTCTTCAAGCTTTTCAAGAAAATATTTCTTGATATTTGATACATAATCCCAATCGTCATCAAGCTCATTTAAAGAATTTGCCATAGAAATAGCTGAAATTGTATTTGAAGTTCCAGCTCTTCGTCCTGATTCCTGACTTCCGCCATAAATCAAATTCTTTAATTTATTCTTTGTATATAAGACGCCAAAACCATTCAATCCACCTATTTTATGCCCAGAAAAACTCATAGAATCTACTCCAAGCTTCTCTACATCAATATGAATATGTCCAAGTGCTTGAACAGCATCCACATGTAACCATATCTCTGTATCTTTAAGAAGTTCAGATATCTCTTCTATAGGTTGTATAACTCCAGTTTCATTGTTTACATACATTATTGATACCAATTTTGTTTGCGGACTAATCATTTTTTTCAAATCGTCGATATTAATTTCTCCATTTTCACCCGCTTTTAAATAAATTACTTTAGAATTTGAATGTTCCAATGATTCTAAAATTGACTTATGTTCAATATTTGTAGTTATAATCTCAAAATCTTTATCATCAAAATTATTTAAAATCATATTATTTGATTCTGTTGCACCAGATGTGAAAATCAGATTTTGGGGATTGGATCCTATATATGAAGCTATTTTTTCTCTAGCTTCTTCTAAATAAATTTTAGTCTTTTTTCCTAATGCATGAATAGAAGATGGATTTCCTTGGTATTCATCAAAATTTTCTATTAAATTTGATATTATATTTTTCCTTTTTATTGATGTTGAAGCATAATCAAAATACATAAAACCTCTTTTCTAATTGTATTATATCATTAAACAGAATTATACCTAATTTTTGTTAGAAATTTTTAATAATGGTTTATTATTTTAATTCTCATATTTCCAAACTTTTAATTAAAAAAGATGTGACAATAAGCCACATCTTTTTTTAATTAATTGGTTTTAAAATTAAATGGTTAATTTCATTAATATTATCCATAAAGATTTTATTGTAGTCGCCTTTTATCCAATTGTCAACTTGATTCATGTAGTGTTCGCTCATAAAATGTCCACTCTGACCTGGAACTACTATGTGTTCGCCTTCTCCTGTGGAAGCATCATATACAAACCTCCAACTAGCTCCATGATTTACATTTCCGTATTTATTTTCACGAGCTGCTAGAACTGTATATTTTGAACCTGACATTTCTACTTGTTTTGTTGAAAGAAATTTTTCTAAAACGACATTTGCAGAACCCAAAGAATGTTTTAGATAGAAGCGATGAGCCTTACCCCAGGTCCATTCATTGATATTTTGTCCTAAATCTTCTTTCAAATCATCCATCATCTCTTTATATGAATTTTCAAGCACAGTTTTAATTCCACCTAAATTTTCTATGAATTTACTTTTTTCTCCTTGGATTTCCATCCTTAATAAATTATGTGAATAGTGGTCCTTGTATGACATAAACTCGAATTCGTCTTCTGTTAGAGACTTATCAAAAATATAGTCTTGAACTTTGTAAAGCCATTTGTTAAATATAAGTGCGGCTAAACTATCTTTATCATCATGTCTATCCCATGATTTTAGTGCTTCTAATATTTTTGAATCAAATATATTTGTGTCGACATTTTCTAGGAAATAATCTAGAAACTCATCAGCTGCTAAATTCTTAATATCCATTTGAAGATTTTTCATATCTTCTATATCAAACTTCTTATCTTCAGATAAAACTTCATTTATCCTATTTATTCTATATGGTTGAGCAAATATATTTGATGTATGATAATCGATGTTTGTGCCTGTTTCTGTATTAGCCGTAGCTAAAAATCCAGATTCTGGGTTTAATTGTTTTGTAAGTTTATCATAAGAAACATATGAATCCCAACCAAAGCTACTGTCATAGCCAGGAACTGGTAATATTGCATTTCCTTTTTTTCTAACAGGAATATTTCCATTTGATTTTAATGCAATATTTCCTTCTTTATCAGCAAATACAAAATTTTGAGCTGGAGCCATAAATTTTTCAAGGGCGTTTTCAAATTCTTCCCAATTCTTTGCTTTGTTAATGTCAAGAATTGCTTGAAGCTCACTAGTTGCATCATGAGCTGTCCATCTCATCGAAAGGCTAGCATTTGGATTATCCATTTTTACCAAACCATCAACTATAATTCCATTTCTTGAATATTCCAAATCAAAAGGAACTGAATCTTGAGATTTCACTTTAATTTCATGCTTTATTATTTTAGCATCATAATATTCTCCGTCAAGTTCAAATTGGTGACGATTTTCAGGATTTCTCTTTTCGATATATAAATCTTGAACGTCAGGACCATAATTTGTTACACCCCATGCAATATCTTCATTATTTCCTAAAATAATTCCAGGAACACCTGTAAAAATAACTCCAGAAACATTTTGACTTGGAGAAATTAAATGCATTTGATACCAGATTGACGGAATAGACAAGCTTAAATGAGGATCGTCGGCTAATAGCGGTTTTCCTGATTTCGTTTTGTTTCCTGCTAAAACCCAGTTATTACTTCCATTGTCAATAGGCGGTCTATCTACACTTGCAACTTCAGTAGTTGCAATGATTGGAAATTCTTTATTTATTTCAATAATTTCTTGAATATCTTTATCTTTTGAAATAGCTTCTTTATTTATTTCTCCAAATATTTGTTCACCAAATTTATTTAATAAAATATTATTAAAAGCTTGATAATCATAATGACCACCTAGATCATAAGCCATGTATTTCCCAATTGTAAGAGTATCGACTATAGTCCAATCCTCGGGTTCATATCCCAACAACTTAAATTCATAAGACAATTTATTATTTTCTTTCGCATATTTTATAAATGTATTTACACCATTTGCAAATGAATTAAGTATTTGCTTTGTTTCTTCTGAATATGTAGATTCTGACCTTTCAGCAGACTTTCTTAAATCGAATAATAAGAATTTCTTATCATTTTCAAGAGCTGATTCCCCTATAATTTCAGATAATCTACCACTTGCCTGTCTTCTAGCTAAATCCATCTGAAAGAGCCTGTCTTGCGCTTGTATAAAACCTTGAGCAAAATATAAATCTTCATCGTTTTTAGCCTGAATGCTTGGGACGCCCTTGTCATCTCTTGTTACAATTACTTCATCTTTAAGACCTTCAATATTTAGTTCTCCATCTATAACAGGCAGTGATCGTTTTGCTGTAGTATAAATAAAAATAAATCCTGCAAATAAAACTAACACAATCGCAATAAGAATATTTCTAAAAATTTTCTTTTTCATTTTCACCTCCGTCGTTAATGTAACAGAAATTAAATGAGACTTTTAAAACCTCTTTCTTGAATTATAATTGAAGTTAAAAGTTTAAATGTAAATGAAATAACTAAAGAGCTTATACCTACTTCTTCCGTATTTGCAATGTATTTTTCAAAATATATATTCTCTTTATCATTATTTATTATTGGTCCAAATATGCTCTTTATAGCTTTTTCAATTTTTTCAGCTAGTATATTATAAGCCATTGGAATTTCCATCAATTTATTTTGTAGATACACCCCATCTACTATTTCCTTTATCGATAATACCTGCTTGAATATGCAAATAACAATAATTATAGCTATTTGCTCTCTATTATATTTTCTCCCAGTAGGTGCCGGAACCATTTTCCATTTAACATAATTTTGAATCATGGTTTTTGTCAATAAATCATCGTCTAAAAAAATATCGCTAAACTCTTCTTTAAAATATTCTATGATTTCAGAACTTGCTATATTATCAGGCAAATCATCCCATCTAGGACATCTAAAATTATATATATTAATTATTCTATTATTCATAAACCCTCTTTTATCTAGTTACATTAACTACATGAAGTATATTTTATATTCAATTTATTGTCAACATCATTTTTATTATGCACAAAAAAACACTCTAAATAATATTTAGAATGTTTTTAGTATCAAATTATTATCACTCGAAATATAAAACTTGAAATTTTCACATTTATAAAGTGTTTGTTGGTGCTCTTTGCCGGAATTGAACCAGCGGCCCCTTCCTTACCATGGAAGTGCTCTACCTACTGAGCTAAAAGAGCAGGATATTGCTATTATAAATATTAATTCTATATTTGTCAATCTATATAATTAGCTAGTGATATAGACTATAGATAGCTTCCACACTATATTATGGAAGCTATCAAATCCTTTTTATATTATAATTATAGTTTTCTATATCAATTTCCTTAGATGTAAATATAAAAACCTGGCTAAAATTTTCAATTTTATTAATTAATAAATCTAAAGCATTTCTCATTCTTTCTTCATCAAATCTAATAAATAAATCATCGATTAATAATATTTTACTTTCATAATTCCCTATTAATAAATTAATAAGTGCTAGTCTTAATGAAAGATAGAACTGATCTATTGTGCCACTACTTAAATACTTCCAATCAATTAAATCTTTAGTCTGGCTATCTTCAACCTTTATTGAGAAATCATTTGAAATATATAATTTTGAATATTTTCCATTTGTAATATCACTAATAATATTTGAAGAAATTTCATTCAATTTTACTGAATAATTATTTTCAAGTCTTTCAAATGATTTTTCAATAAGTTTTCTTGTAGTTGTATATAATTGAAATTCTTTTTCAATTTTTTCTTTTTCAGATTCCGCCATCACAATTTCATACTCGATAGTAGAAAAGTTTTTCTTTCCTGAAAATCTTTCCTTTGCAGAAGTTTCTATAGCCACTATTTCATTATCTATTATCAATATTTCATCTCTTAAATCTTCTATATTTTCATATTTAACATCAGATATATTCATTTCTTGTGATGAAAAATAATTATTAATTTCATCAATCGCTTTATTCATGTAGTATATCTCATTTTCATTTTCTTCATTTTGATAATCAAGTTTTTCAATCTTTTTTCGCAGTTCTTCTTTTCTTATAATTAATTTATCAATTTTTTCTTTTCTTGATTTTTCTTTATTTGAATAATTCCAAAAATAAATGAAAATGGATGCTAATGCAACTATGATAGCTAAATACTTATTTACTCTAAATAAGGTAAAAGAAATTATAAAACTTATAATAGAAATATCAAATATATTAATTTTAGTTAGAGAATTTTCACTATTTAATGCATCAATTTTTTCATCTATAAATTCTATTTCTCTATTTTCATTTACCGTGCTATAAATACTTCTTTTATTTTCATATTCTTTTTTTATATAAAGAATATCTTGCATTTCATTCTTTTTAAAAATCAAATTTTGCATATTTTCAAGACTGATTACTAAATCTTTTTTGCGTTTATTAAGACTTGAAATTTTGTTTGAAAGTATTCCCTTCTCTTTTTCATCACTTAGAGCTTCTTCCATTTCTAATCTTAATCTATCGATTTTATTGTTAATATCAACAAGTTCTCCTTGTTTTCCTGATTTTGACTTTATTTTATAAATTTTATCGTCAAGTTTTGAAATAACATTTCTAAATGAAATATCTTCCTGTCCAGTAGTTACTAAATTTACAAGTTTTTGTGTGATTTCATCTTTACTATTGTCATTATTTATAACTATAGATTCAGAAAAAATAAATAAAGTCTTTTTAAATGTTTCATATCCAATACCAAAGAAATATTCACCCGGTTGTTTTGGATTAGGTATGTTTATTAAAGAACCAGTATTCAAATTATAAATGTCAACTATATCTGTCGAATTAGAATTTAAAAATGTTCTTTCTATTTTATACTCAACTCCATCTTTTACAATAACTACAAAGCCTTTCATGGTTTCTTGATTCCATGGCTTATAACGTCTTCTTTCATTTTGAAGTAAATCTTTTGATTTTGACTGACTTCCATAAAGCACCATTAAAATGAAATTTAAAATAGTAGTTTTACCTGATTCGTTTTTTCCATATATTACATTTAGCCCCTTATCAAATTCGAGTTCATAATTATTAAATTTTCCAAAATTATTTATATAAATCTTTTTTATCATAATTATTCCTCAAATAA
>JAEZZN010000027.1 GCA_023418535.1 Bacillota bacterium
GAAACTTTATTAAACCAAGGAAGGAAATAATATGAAATATATAAAACTAAATAAGCTTTTAATTCTATTAGCTTTATCATTTATATTAGTAGGATGTAATAAAGACAACGCAGAAACCAATAAAGAAACTATTTCTGAAAGTGAAAATGAAATTCAAGAAAGTAATAAAGAAACTGAAACTGTTAAAGAAGAAGATAAAGAAAAAACAGAAAATAATGATATATCAAAAACAATTTTAACAAATTTAAGCAAACTATTTGAAAAATTTAACGCTAATCCTGATTATAAATCAAGTATTATAGAAATAACAGAACAAATAGACGGTCAGAAAAATAATGAAGAAAATCTAGGAAATATGCTTTTTGACTATAACTCACTAAAGATCATGCCTTCTTTTGATGAAGACAAAAAATATGATGTAACTTATACTAATATAATAGAAAATAATGAATCTAGTTTTGAAGATTTTGTAAATAAATTTGGCGATATATTAAAAGATAATTATGATATAGACCAAAAAGATTTTCACGATAAAATTATGGAAGAATTTAAAAATTCAAATAACGGAATTGTAGGTACCGTTCCATATTTGGTAAACAAGAAAAATATATTACCAGCAAGTGTACAATGGATGACAAAAAATGAAGATAAAGAGATTTCAGTACTAGGAAATATTCCTCTAGTAGAAATCAAAAGCGAATCAAAAGATGGCCTTTTTGAAATAGCTTATGAATATCTAAATAATTCTAAAGGAATAATCGATAAAGATAAAGACTTAAATTACTATTTATACCAAGATAATAATAAAATAAATTATGATGGCAATTTACCAGATTTTAGTAATATGAGTCCTGAAGAGATGTTGAATGCTTTAGAAAATAATTTACCAGACCTTGATATGAGTCCAGAAGAAAGCGAAAAACATCTAAAAGAAAATCTTGATGTCAGATCAACTTTTTATGTTAATACCTTAACTGAAGACGAATTAAATGAAATTAACCTAAGTAATAAAAACAAAGAAGAAGTATATGCAGTCAGAATTTCTGTAGATGGAAATTATGATTTAGATTTGCAAAAATTTATTGATAAATTTGATGAATTAACCGTTAATCTTCCGGATACAGTAAAATCTAAATTCCCAGAAATGAAAGATGCTATGAAAAAACAATATGAAGAAAAATCATATACACCAAACTCTGTAATAGGTAATGGTTTTAGATTTGATTCTTCAAATGATATTTTAATGAGCACTGACATGTCATCTTATGTAACATTGTATGTAGATAAAGATGGTAATCTTGTTGAAACTGGAAATATTGAGAATAAAGAAACTGTAAAAGAATCAAATTAATAAATTAATATTAAGATAGTCTATAACACAGAGTATAGGCTATCTTTTTATATATAATTGATTTGTTAACTTACTAATGTTAAAATATGCAAGTATAACTTAAAATGACTATTTGAAACACAAAGGAAATAATATGAAAGAAAATTTTTGGACGAATTTACCTAAGCCATTTTTTATACTTGCACCTATGGAAGATGTAACGGATGTAGTATTTAGACATGTTATAGCTAAAGCTGCCCCTCCAGATGTGTATTTTACAGAATTTACTAATGCACAATCTTACAATCATTCAGAAGGTATGAAAGCATTGAGAGGAAGACTTCTATTTACCGAGGATGAAAAACCTATAGTTGCTCATATATGGGGAGATAACCCTAAAGATTTTGCAACTATGGCAAAAGATATGAAAAAAATGGGCTTTAGTGGTGTAGATATTAATATGGGTTGTCCTGCAGCTAATGTAGTTAAGCACGGAAGAGGTTCTGGATTAATTAAAAGACCTGAAGTTGCTGCACAAATTATACAAGCTGCTAAAGAAGGCGGATTACCTGTAAGTGTAAAAACAAGAATTGGATATAGCGACATAAATGAATATAAAGAATGGTTATCTCATCTATTAAGACAGGATATCGTTAATTTATCTGTTCATCTAAGAACTAAAAAAGAAATGTCTGACTACGCTGCACATTGGGAATTAATACCTGAAATAAAAAAATTAAGAGATGAAATAGCTCCAAATACACTTCTAACAATAAATGGAGATATAGATAATAGACAAATCGGATTAGAACTAGTTGAAAAATACGGTGTAGACGGAGTTATGATAGGTAGAGGTGTATTTAAGGATCCATTTGCATTTGAAAAAGAAAAAAAAGAACATAGTATAGAAGAATATATGGAGCTGTTCTATTATCATCTAGATTTATATGAGGAAATGGTAAAAAAAGAACCTCAACTTTATAAAATGTTAAATAGATTATATAAAACATATATTAGAGATTTTAGAGGAGCTAGTAAATTAAGAGATAGATTAATTAGAACTAAAAATGTACAAGAAGCTAGGATTATATTAGAAGAGTTTAACAGTAAACAAGTATAAAGGAGTAGAGATATGATAGATACAGTAATCTTTGACTTAGATGGGCTTATAGCAGATACAGAAATGATAGCATATAATACATATGTAGAAATTTTAAAAGAATTCAATAAAGAAATATCTATTAAAGAATATATAGAAAACTTTTGTGGTGGAACCTTAAAAGATAATGCTAGAAAATTTATAGAAATTTATGATTTAAACTGGGACTATGATACTAGTTTAGAAAAAATAGTAAAAAAAGAAGCTGAGCTATTAAAAGATAAAGTTAATTTAAAACCTGGTGCATTCGAAATACTAAAATATCTAAATTCAAAAGGATATAAAATAGGCTTAGCTACATCAAGTGTAAAACAAAGAGCAATGAATATATTAGAGAAAAACAAAGTAGAAAAATATTTTGATTCCTTTGTTTTTTCTGAGGATGTAAATATTGGCAAACCAAATCCGCAAGTATTCTTAAAATCTTTAGAAAAATTAAATTCAAAAAAAGAGAATTCTCTTGTTATAGAAGACAGTGAGTTTGGTATACTTGCCGCTAATAAAGCTGGTATACAAGTAATTTGTGTTCCAGATCTTAAACATCCTAGAGAAGAATATCTTAAAATGACATATAAAGTTTTAGATACTCTTATTGAATTAACAAATATTTTATAGATAACATAATTATTAATATTAAAAATGGGGGTGTATTGATACACCCCATTTTTTCATTTTATTGTAATTGTAATTCTTTAACTTCTTTAAGTTCTCCTAAGTCAAATACAAGTTTGAATCCTTCTTCTTTAAGCATTTTTGCTAACTTTTCACTATCTTTACCATAAACCATTAATACACCATTTTTATCTAATTTTTCTGTATTTTCTTTGTTGTATACTAATGAATCTTTTACAATTTTA
>JAEZZN010000058.1 GCA_023418535.1 Bacillota bacterium
TAATATGTGGTGACTATAGCGAAGGGGATACACCTGTTCCCATCTCGAACACAGAAGTTAAGCCCTTCAACGCTGATGGTACTTGGATGGAGACGTCCTGGGAGAGTAGGTAGTTGCCAAATAGAGATTATATTCAAAGGGCAAATTGCCTTTTGAATGTAGTCTTTTAAATAAATTAATGTATTCCTAGGTAGCTCAATGGCGGAGCACTCGGCTGTTAACCGATAGGTTGTGGGTTCGAGTCCCACCCTGGGAGCCAAATGCCGGGGTGGCGGAACAGGTAGACGCACAGGACTTAAAATCCTGCGGAGGTTAAACTCCGTATCGGTTCGATTCCGATCCTCGGCACCATTAGTTTAGTTAAAAGATTAAATTATTAATAACGCGGGATAGAGCAGTTTGGTAGCTCGTCGGGCTCATAACCCGGAGGTCGTAGGTTCAAATCCTGCTCCCGCAACCAAAGAAAATGAAAATGGCTAGATTTAGCCGTTTTTTTTTATGTTTTAATTTTCCGTGTGACTACGAACGTAATTTTTTATAATTTTTATTTGTTTATCAATATGTGAATGTGGTCATCTTTAATATGGTAAAATATATATAAGAATTATACTAATAGTATAATTTCCCAGTCTGGAGGATAATATGTTGGGATCACTTTCATTAATAATTTTGGTGGGTTTATTCATGTCATTTATTATGAATAAATTACATTTACCTAGAATTATTGGAATGTTAATTGCTGGAATTGTTTTAGGACCTTTTGTTTTAAATCTAATTGATACATCTATTTTGCAAATATCTGCTGAACTTCGTAAAATTGCTTTAATTATTATACTTATAAAAGCAGGTATTACTTTAGATTTAAAGGATTTAAAAAAAGTAGGAAGACCCGCTTTATTAATGTCATTTTTACCAGCTACTTTTGAAATAATTGCTTATTCTATTTTTGCTCCTATGATTCTTGGAATTTCAAGAGTTGATGCAATTTTGATGGGTACAGTGCTTGGAGCTGTATCACCCGCAGTAGTAGTTCCAAGAGTGGTTAATTTAATTGAGAGAAAGATTGGAACAAAGGAAGGTGTCCCACAATTGATACTTGCAGGAGCTACTTTAGATGATATCTTTGTAATAGTTTTGTTTACAACATTTTTAAATCTTGCAGTTAGTGGTAATGCTAATTACATGAGTTTTGTAAATATTCCAATTTCAATAATTCTTGGTGTTATTTTAGGTGTAATTGTAGGGTATATATTGGTGAATATTTTTGATGTTTTTTACAAACGCGAGAAATATATTAGAAATAGTTTGAAACTTATGATTATAATAGGTGTTGCATTTGGGCTTGTAGAATTTGAAACAGCTATGAAGGAAATAGTCTCTATTTCAGGACTGCTAGCAGTGTTTTCAATGTCTGTAGTGATTAAAATTAAGTCTAGTAAAGAAGTTTCGGATAGAATTGCTGAAAAGACTGGAAAATTATGGATAGTTTCAGAAGTATTCTTGTTTGTATTATTAGGAGCTGCAGTTGATATTAGATATACTATGGAAGCAGGATTAGCAGCGATTTTATTGATATTTATTACTCTTGTAATTAGAGCAATTGGCGTTATTTTATGCATGGTTGGAACAAATATTTCATTTAAAGAGAGACTTTTCTGCGTGATAAGTTATTTACCAAAAGCTACGGTTCAAGCAGCTATAGGTTCTATTCCTCTTGCGATGGGAATAGGAAGTGGAAATATTATACTTTCAGTTGCAGTGCTTGGAATACTTATTACTGCGCCTCTTGGAGCTATTGGAATGGACATTGGATCTGATAAACTATTAAAAAAAGAATATGTTGATTAATTTTCCCTTGTAATGAAACTTATTAAGTGTTAGTATTAAAGAGGTAGGTGAGGCTACTTTAGGGATATGGATTATTGCCGTAAAATGATGGAGACATCATGCACTGGTTAGCATTTATCATCGCAAAGGTGATAGATAATATAATTTCACAGCCTTACTGAGCTAAAGCTTGTACAGGAATTTATTTTTGTAGATATAGTCTCCCTTTTTTTTGAGGGAGTTTTTTATTTCTTTATAGAAGGAGGTAGACAAATGAAACAAAATTCGAATGGTGATTCGGACTATCATAGTTGTTACAAAGAAAATTATATTATTTTTGAAATTATAAGTAAAAATATATACAATGAAAAATTGTTTTTTTACAAAAAAAGTACTTGCCTACCAAATTTTATAAGGAGAAAAATTAGATGACAGCAAAAAAGAATTTACAAGAATTAAAAGAATATTTTAATCAAACTCACGCATATGATTTATCAAGAGAGTTTGTAGATTTAACTGATGCAGAAAAAGTTATTTGGATAAGCACTATGGAAAAAGATCAATTAGCTGATACTTTTTCATTGTTAAATTCAGAAGATAAAGAAGATTTGATTAATTTATTAAAAGAAAAAGATATTCAGTCTTTAATCCAAGAATTAGAGTCTGATGAATTGGTAGATACAATTCAAGAATTACCAGCAAATATAGTTAAAAGACTTA
This sequence comes from Bacillota bacterium, assembly GCA_023418535.1. Next base: position 2,548 of record JAEZZN010000058.1, read on the forward strand.
TAAGCAATATTGAGCCAGGCAGAAGAGATAAAATAAATGCTCTACTAAAATATCCAGAAGATAGTGCTGGTTCAATTATGAATGTAGACTATATCGAAGTTAGAGAAGAAACAACTATAGATGAAATAATTGAAAAACTTAAAACTACAAAACTTGATGCAGATAATCTAGAAGAAATTTGGGTTATTGGACCTCAAAGAGTATTAAAAGGTTATATTCCATTAGCAGAAATATTTAGAACAGAATTTACAAAAGCGGAAGATATGATGAGACCAATTACGGTTAAAGCGCTTGCTACAGATGATGAAGAAGATGTTGCAAGATTAGCTGAAAGATATTTCTTATCAGCAGTTCCTATAGTAGATTCAGAAAATAGATTAGTTGGAAGTGTTCAAGCTGAAGAATTACTTGATATTTTAGATTTTGGACATCAAGAAGATTTAGATAATTTACAAGGTATCGTAACTACTGAAGAAGGTAGAGATTATTTAGATGTGCCACCATTCAAAATAGCTATGAATAGAGTAGCATGGCTTGTAATATGTTTAGTTACAGCAACTATAACATCTCTTATAATTGAAAGATATGAAGCTGTGCTTGCAACAAATATTATACTTGTATCATTTATACCAATGCTAATGGATAGTGGTGGGAATTCAGGTAGTCAGGCTTCAACAACACTTATTCAAGCTCTTGCAAAAGAAACAGTAGGAATGAAGGATATATTTAAGGTAATATGGAAAGAGTTTCAAATAGGTGTCTTTGCAGGATTTGCATTAGTAGTAGTAAATTTAATTAGATTATTTATATTTGATACTGTAACAGTTCCAGTATTGCTAACAATTTCTGTAACACTTATGCTTACAATTATAATTTCAAAAATAATTGGTGCGGTTTTACCTATAATTGCGGTTAGATTAGATATAGATCCAACTATCATGGCGGGTCCACTTATAACAACTATTGTAGATACTGCTTCACTTATAATTTTATTTGAAATTGCAAGAACTTTTTTAGGAATTACAATGTAAATAAAACTATTGTGATAAAAAACATTTATATATGAAAAAAAGCTATGAGAAATTCATAGCTTTTTTTAGTTTTTTCTTAGTTTATTGTAAAATATAGTTAAGGTATAAAATAATATTTAGGAGAAGAAATGGACAAATATATTCTATCTTTTGATAGTGGAACTACGAGTGTAAGAGCTATAGTATTTGATAAAAGTGGTAAAATAATTTCTGTTTCACAAAAAGAGTTCACTCAATATTATTTAGATTTAGGTTGGGTAGAGCATGATCCTCAAGAAATATGGGAATATCAAATAGATGTTGCAAGAGAAGTTTTAGAAAAAGCATCCATAAAAGTTGAACAGATTGAAGCTATAGGAATTACGAATCAAAGAGAAACTACAGTTGTTTGGGATAAAAACACAGGAATGCCTATTTACAATGCAATAGTATGGCAATGTAGAAGAACTGCAAAATTTTGTGAAAATTTAAAACAAAGAGGACTTGAAGAAAAAATAAAATTTAAAACGGGTCTTGTAATTGATGCCTATTTTTCTGCAAGTAAAATTTCATGGATATTAGATAATGTTGAAGGAGCAAGAGAAAAAGCTGAGAGTGGAGATTTGTTATTTGGAACGATTGATACTTGGCTAATCTATAATTTGACGGGCGGTAAAGTTCATATTACAGATTATTCTAATGCTTCAAGAACAATGCTTTTTAATATTCGTAGTCTAGAATGGGATGAGGAATTACTTAAAGAATTTAATATTCCTAAAAATATGCTGCCAGATGTAAGAGATTCTAGTGAAGTATATGCATATACCGATAAAATAATCTTTGGAAAAGAAATTCCAATTTCAGGAATAGCAGGAGATCAGCAAGCGGCGCTATTTGGACAAGCGTGCTTTTATCCAGGAATGGTTAAAAATACTTATGGGACAGGGTGCTTTGTTCTAATGAATACAGGTGAATATTTGGTAGATTCAAAAAATGGATTAATTACAACAATAGCATGGGGATTAAATGGAGAAATTTCTTATGCGCTAGAGGGTTCGGTATTTATTGCGGGAGCAGCAATTCAATGGTTAAGAGATGAAGTTAAAGTTTTAGAAAATGCTCAAATCTCAGAATATTATGCAAAATCAGTATCTGATAATGGAGGAGTTTATATTGTACCATCATTTACTGGGCTTGGAGCTCCATACTGGGATATGTATTCACGTGGAGGAATATTTGGAATTACAAGAGGAGTTCAAAAAGCTCATTTAATTAGAGCTACATTGGAATCCCTTGCATATCAGTCTAAAGATGTAATTGATGCTATGCACAATGATTCAAAGATACCTCTTGTAAATTTAAAAGTTGATGGTGGAGCAAGTGCAAATAATTTTTTAATGCAATTTCAATCTGATATTTTGAATACTGAAATTCATAGACCAGAAACATTAGAATCAACGGCATTAGGAGCAGCTTATCTTGCTGGACTAGCAGTTGGTTATTGGGGAAATTTTGATGAAATATATGATGCAAAGAAAAATACTAAAGTATTTAAGCCTGAGATGGATGAAAAAACTAGAGAAAAATATTATAAATATTGGACTAAGGCTGTAAAAAGAACAATGAATTGGTTAGAATAGTAGAAATGGACGTGTTGAGATGCTGAAGTTTGAAAAAACAAAGACAATTGGAGTTTTCTGAGAAATTGAAAATATTATTAAAAAAACCGAATGGAAATTGCCTATTTTCTGAGAATCGAATGAAAAGTAGATAAAAACAGAAAAAAAAGAGACTATTTGTTAACTAAATATAATAAATGGTCTCTTTTTACTTGTTACAGTAATTCTTAAGCTTATTTTTCTGAGAAATGAAAAATAATTCTAAGAAAACCGAAAAAGTGGTAAAAACCTTCTGAGAAATGAAAATATAATTAAGAAAAATTGAAATGGTGTTAATTTGATAGTACCAATGAATTTAAATCCTATTCCTATTAAACCAACATCAATAAAGTGCCTGCAATAATCAACACAAGCCCAAGGAATGTCTTCTTGTTCAACTTTTCCTTAAAGATTATATATGAAAATATAATTGTAAATACTATACTCAATTTATCAATCGGAACAACGACACTTGCAAGTCCATCTTGTAATGCTTTATAGTAAAATAGCCAAGAGCCACCAGTAGCAAATCCTGAAAGTACTATAAATTTTAATTCTTTGGAATTGATTTTCTTTATTTCTTTAGTCTTTCCTTCGACTAATACCATAATCCAAGACATAATCAATACCACAACTGTACGTATTGCAGTTCCTAGATTTGATTCAATATTTTCAATTCCAATTTTGCCAAGTATTGCTGTTAATGCAGCAAATATGGCAGATAAAAGTGCATATATAAACCAAGCGTTTGTACTGTCTTTACTAAAAAAAATAAAGTTTTTCATATCAATCATTAAAAATGTTCCAACAGCTATTAAAATTACGGCGAAGATTTTTAACTGTGAAATAGCTTCACCAAGAAAAATAAATGCTAAAATTATTGTAATAATAGTTGAAGATTTGTCGATTGGTACAACTTTATTTATATCACCTATTTGAATTGATTTAAAATAACAAAGCCAAGAAGCTCCTGTGGCAAGCCCTGATAAAATCAGAAAGACCAAGCTTTTTGTTTCAATATTAGAAATGGTATTTATCGAACCTACAACTAAAACCATTATCCAAGAAAAAATTACAACTACAATTGTTCTTATTGCGGTGGCAACTGTAGAATCTGTTTTGTTGATACCTATCTTTGCAAGTATTGATGTAAGTCCTGCAAAAAATGAGGAAAAAACCGCGTATAAAATCCACATAAGAAAACCTTCTTTCATTTTAAAAATATCAAATATACTTACTTCTATACCCGATAAATAATATATTAATGATATAATTAAGAAAAGTAAATATAAACAAGAGGAATTATGAAATTCAACATAGTAATTGGTAAATAATTGACTATATGAACGTTTTTATGATAATACTAACAAAAAATATGATACAATAAGATATATAAAAAGACATAATAAGGAGCAAAAATGAAAAAGAACTTATATATTTTATTATCATTACTATTAATGTTTACATTAGTAGCTTGTACAGAAAGACAGGTTCCAGAAGAAACTATAGTGGAGACACCTGCTGAAACAGAAAAAGAAACTACTCAAGAAGAAACTGGATTAACAATACCAGAAGATGGAACATATACAGGTAAAGCTAAAGGATTTAGTGGAGATGTAGAAGTAGAAGTTGTAGTATCAGGTGGAAAGATTTCAGAAGTAAAAGTAGTAA
>JAEZZN010000059.1 GCA_023418535.1 Bacillota bacterium
CAATTATACATTATGGAGGATTTTTTGGTGCTTGAAGCTAAAGCTTTTTTACCTCCACCTGCATAGCAGGTGGTTTATTGTTTCGTTCACTTACGTTCACTCAACTCACTAAAGTGAACAATAAAAAAAGGAGACATGTGTCTCCTTTTTATTTGGATTTTACTTAATCATGTATATATATCCGCTTACGCCTTCATATGTTGCATATATCCAGTTAGATCTCACTAAAACTCTACCTCTTAATAAATCTCCCTTAGGTACTACTTTCAATACCTTTCCATTTGGAGATACTCTTAAATTCATATCAGATATAGTTCTATATACTTTCTCATATGATGTAGTTAAAACCGGTTTATAAACTGATACTTTTTGTCCATCTATTTCTAGATCTATCCAATTTGTATTCTTTCCGTTTATTGTTCCATATAAGAATGTACCATATTTCAATTCGCCAACTTTTTCTCCATTAGGTTTTGTTCTTGTATTTACTCCTAATGAATAAGCTGCAAATGGAATTGGGTCTTCAGAAACAAGCTGTTTATAAACATATGCTTTATTACCATCATGTTCAATTTCTAACCAGTTTGGATTTTCAGGATCATATTTACCTGTTATCTCCTTACCTAATTCTATTGAACCAAGTAATTTACCATTTGGCGTTTCTCTTACATTTACATGTTCTGAGTATCCTACATATTCTTTCATTAATACTGCATTTTCTAATGCATTATCAATTTCAGGAATCATATTATTTATTTCTTCTTGACTTGGATTTTCTTTTTCAAGTAATTCGACAGCATCTTTTAGAATTTCTTCTAAATCCTTTCTTGATCTAGGATTTAAATCTTTTTCTAATGATTCTTTAACTTTTGCTATCTTTTCTTTTAGAACATCTAAATCAAGTTCTTCTGGCTTATCAGTCAGATTTTCTATTGCTTCAAGTAAATCTTTAGTTGCTTTATCTACAGATTCTTGTTTAGCTTCTTCATCTTCGAATACTTCTTTCGCATCTTTTAATGCTTTATTGAAGTTTTCTACTGATTCATCTGTCTTGTTTGATAAATCAAGCATTTCTGCTTTATCTATAGCTTCAGATAGTTCTTCCTTGTTTACTTTTGGTTCTGGAATATCTTGTAGCATATCCATAGTTTCTTGAAGTTTATCTTTAGCTGCATTTATTTGTTCTTGTGTAGCTTTAGGATCTTCAATTAATTTCTTAGCGTTTTCTAATGCTTCTTCAAATGGAACTACAGTTTCTGGAACTTTAGTTTCAAGATCTATTTTTTCTGCTTCATCTACTAATGCTTGTAATTCTTCCTTATTAACTGGTTTTAGTTTAACATTTTCTAATGCTTTAATTAATTCGTCTTTAGCCGAATTAACTTGTTCTTGTGTAGCTTCTTTATCGTCAACTACTTTTTGAGCTTTAGAATTTGCTTCTTCTACAACTTTAATAGATTCTTCAGTCCATAAATCTTTTTCTTTTTCAAGTCTATCTTTTGCTTCTTCTAATTTTTCCTTAAGTTCTGACTTATCAACTTCTTGAGGTATTTCAGTTGTTTCTACCATGAATTCTGATATTTGAACCCAATTTGGTTTTTCTTTTAGGTTCTTAACTGCTAGATATCTAGCTTCAAGACCTTCAAGATTTATATCTACAACTTTAGTTGGTGTGTCTTGTTCTATCTCATCACCATAAGTTTCCCAATTTACACCATCTTTAGAATAGATAATGCTATATTTATCATAATGATCATTTGCTGCTTTACCACCCATTACGAATCTAAATCTACCAAGTTTCATTACTTTTTGTAAATCTAAACCTATATGGTCGCCAACTTTAGCTTTATCGTCAGTTAGGCCCCACCATGTGAATGTTGCATCATTAGCGTCGATCATATTAGATTTATAATAATTTGACCATATTGAGTGTCTATTTGTAGGTCTTCCAAATATCATATCTGATGTAATATATGGGTTCTTGAATGGACCTGATATTTCTTTTTTACCATATGCTTCAAACTCTGTTATAGCTAAAGCCTTAGTTGTCTTAGGCTTCATATTAATTCTAATAGCTTTAGTTTTCACTTTATCGAATGATAATGTGTTCATAACATTTAATCTAAAGTTTAAGCCTTTTAGTCCTGTAACTTCTTTCCAGTTATTATCATCATTTAATGTATTATTTGATTTAGCTACATGTCCTGGGTTAGTTGGGATTTCAAAATCAGGTCCATCATAGTACTCAATAGTATATGAGTCTGGATATGATACGCCGTGATCTTCGAAGAATCCAAGTTTAATACCTTCAACGTCCTTAGCTATAACTTCGTTTCCTTCTCCAAAAATTATACCTACCCAGTCTTTAGAACGTTTTACTCTTGTCCAGTTTGTCCATCTATCATTTAATGAACCTTCAAAATCTTTAACACCATTGTTAAGTTTTTCAACTCTATCACTTGATGCTGATTCAATATCATTTGTCCATGAAGCTATTGCTAGTGGTAATTTTGAACCTTCTTTAGATAACGCAATATTATCTCCTAGTAATTTATCAGAATCTTCTCCATCACCATCAATTAATTCTTTAGCTAAAGTTCTCATATTGTTGATATTAGGATTAATTCTAAATATACCTGCATCTGCTCTTCTTAAATTACCATTTGGACTAACTTGTACTTTATGTGATCTTGATTTTTCATATAAAGCTTCTGCTTCATCATACAATTTAGTTGCTTCACTTTCATTACCTTCTTTGGCATTAAGTATTGCATCAATGTATTTAAGTGCTGCTTGTGATTTTTCTTTCAATACTGTTATATAAGGATCTAAATCTGTCTTCAATCCTTCGAATTTAGATTTAGCTCTAAATGCATCTACCGCATCTATAATAGTTTGATATTTAGCTTTTAGATTCTTTCCTTTTGCTTCAATTTGTTTAGTATCTGACTGTGCCATTACCGCTTCAAATTCAGCTATTTCTTTCTTCATATTTTCTGATTCTGGTAAGTTTTGGATACCAATTGTACCATTTGCACTTGCCATATGTGATGCTAATTCTTCTAATTCTTTGCTAGCATCTGAATCGATAAATGTGAAACCATCTGAATAAGATGTATCTGCATCATAATTTGCTGTATTCCAAGCATAGTCTGCAATTGCAAATACTGCTACATATGAAGCATATGATTCTTGCATTGGGTTTGTAACTGTACCTATAGTATTTGTTACATTAGTGTTTAAGATAGTCTTTGGATTACCCATTACTAATGCCATATATCCATGAGAATCTTTGAATACGTCGTTTACTGGCCAGTTTAACCAAATTAAAGGTTCTTTTCTTCTATTTCCGAAAGCTCCCTTAGTCATAAATTGTTCATTAGCTTCTTGTTTAATTGGGCTACATACATTTTGACCAGTAAAGAATATCTTAACATTATCTGGGAAGTTCTTAGTATATTCATTTAATTCTAAAGCATTCCATGCCCATCCTTCTAATGTATATGAATATGGACAGAATAAGAAGTCATAAATCTTTTCATCTTTAGTTTCAGCCCATGCTTTTAGATCCTTCATAACTCTAGATACTGTAGTATATCCAGAAGCTGAAGCAATATCATCTCTTAATACCCCAAACTGTCTTACACCAACATCGTAAAGTTGATCTAATTTTTTCTTAAGTATTGCAATACTTTCATCATAGTTATGGCTTGCTATAGCTTGTTTATGGAATGGAGCAATTGTCCATACAAATCTATTCTTTGTTTCATTACCAAGTTTAGCAAGCTCAGAAATTTTTTCTAATTGATCTTTTGGATATAATTCTCTCCAGTTATCTCTATGATAAGGATCATCTTTAGGAGCAAATATCATTACATTATTCTTAAAGTCTGCACCGAATTTTAGTAAATCTGCTCTTCTTTCCCATGTCCATGGAACACCGTAGTAACCTTCAATAACCCCTCTAACTTCTTGACTTGAGAAATCATTCACTGTTAATTGTCTTATTACATTTTCTGATGCTTGTTTAAATATATGTTCTAATGTTGTTAATCCATAAAATGCTGCATCAGTATCTTTACCAAGTATTGCTATTACATTTCCTTTAATAGATATTTGATAAGCATCTATTTCATCAAAATGATCTTCTAATTTAACATTTTCTTTAAAGTATTTATCTACAATACCATTACTACCTTTAATACCAACTAATACATTCAGATATCTTGTACTTATTCCATTTTCTGAACTTGCTTTTGATATACCTTTTGCTTGGAGAACTTTGTCTACTTTAGCTACTGTATATTTATCTAATCCAGATTCAAGTACTACATTAGCTTCTTCTGATAAAGTACTTCCACCTTCTAGATAAGTCATTTCTTGTGGTTTTGGATAAATCTTGTATTCATCAGTATTTTCAACTTCTTCTACTGATTCATAATCACTTGATAGAAGAGTGTAAACACTTCTATTTGAATTATCTTCAGATTCGGTTATTATAATTACTTTTTCATTATATTCAGGCAATACTGTTACTGCTGCATTATCTTTACCTTTTGCTTCAACATTTTTAATGTCTTTAGATTCAATATTAAATTGATAATCTTTTGCAAAATCTCCTTCAACAGCTTCATTTTCTACTTTTAATTCTTCCAATTCAGATGAGGAGAATTCTTCATATTTTGTAGTTGCAGTAAATAATTCTAATTCAGTTAATCCTACGCATAATTCTTTGCCTCTTCCATTTCCGCCAGGTTTATTAGTAAAAGTAAATCTAATACCTGTTGCAGAAACTGGAGCAAATTTATATTCGTATTTTGTTACATTTGGTGCATTCGCTGGTGTTGGATTTCCTGCTGTTTCTTTAAATTCAATAGGCTTCCAATCACTAACCCCATCTGCTGAATATTCAATTACTACATTTTCAGGTAAGCTAGCTGCCCATGTATCTCTATAATAATGTAAGTCAGCTTTATAAAGTACTTGTGCTGTAGCAAATGTAAATGTCAATGTGCTTGTCTTTTTACCAGCTTGAGCAGCATCATAGTTTGTCCATACGCTAGTATTAGGACCACTTTGTACTGATTTAAAGTTTCTATCTCCATCTACTATAGCTAGTAAATTATCTGATTGTAAACTTTCTTCAATATCTTGTGTCAATGTTAGATAGTTAGTTGCAATATTTGTATTACCTTCTTCTACAGAACCGTCAGATATTCTGATACTTGATGTAACATCTAATTTTTGGTCAAATATTTGTGCAGTACCTTTTACTACATATGTTCCAATTTCATTGTATTTAGATGTATCTTGTTTTTCCCATACTACAGGATATGACGCATCTAATACTTTACCGTCTCTTGTTACAATAGGTCTACTACTTGGAAGTTCAACTTCACCTGAACCTTTTAGAGCAGAAGTTGAATAGTTTAATAAAGCTCCAACTTCATCTATTACTACTACAGTTGTTTTAACTGATAAGCCTAAACCTTCTAAAGATCCATTAACTGTGTATACACCTTCAGATGTAGTATCAAATTTTTCCCATTGTACATTTACTTTTTGATCTTCTTTATCTTCATAATGAACTGTTACTTGTTGAGCTAGATTAGGTATTGTACCCGCTTTAACATAGTAAAGTTGTGGTGTTGTATATGCTACTGGTCTATCATTAGCATTTTCATCAACTGATTTTGTTGTAACTGTAACTGTACCTGATTCTAAACCTTCAGAACTTGCAGTTACTGTAAATGAATCATTTGCTTTAGTTGATTGAACTATCGCTACAAGTTTTCCACTTAAAGCTTTTCTCTTTCCACTATCATATGGTTCATTATCTGTTTGATCACCATTATCTAAAGCTAATAATTTACCTTCACCAGAAACTTCAACATTAACCATGTTTCTCGCATTTGCAACAAGATTATCTTTACTATCTTTAACATCAATTGTTATATAAGATAAATCTTTACCATCTGCATTAATAGTTTCTCTATCTGCTTCTAATGTTAATTTTGATGCCTTGTCAAATGTACTTACTTCGCTTCTACCATAAGTTTCATTTATAACTCTATCATCCGCATCATATGCAACTGCTCTAAGAGTTCCATCTTCATATGGTACATCCCATCTTAAATAAAGATTTTCATATTCAGTTCTTGATTTGTCTGCACCATTATAAATTTGATAGGAGTAATTATTACCCATTTCAACTACATCAAAGGTCTTCTTACCTAATGAAGTTTCTTGATTGCTTCCTTTAGGCGTAAAGAATAATTCAACTGATCTAGCATTACTAAATACATTTACTCTTACATTTTTACTAATAGCTGATTTATTTACAACATCATTATGCCATGCAGGAAGTATGTGTAATGTTGTAGTATCTTTATCCCATTGTGATTTATAGAAATAATATCTATCTTTTGGTAATCCTGCTGTATCAACTATACCAAAGTATGCAGATTTTGGTGATGGCCATGGAGAAGCTGGACCTGGATTTATCTTATTGTAGTTTGTAGGTTCTCCAAGATAGTCGAAACCTGTCCAAATAAATTCACCAGCCACAAAATCTCTCTTAGCTACTGCAAGCCAAGATTCAGCTGATTTATGTCCCCAAGGAACTGCTTTAGTATCATATGATGTGTATAATCTATCTCTAGTTTCATTCTCAGTTGTATAAATACCTCTTGAGTTTATAGCTGAGGATGTTTCTGATCCGTAAATTGCCCAATTTGGATTTTCTCTATGATACTTATCATATACTCCACCATCAGAATAGTTCATACCTACTGTACCATTTAGTGAAGTTAGAACATCACCAAATTTTTTAGATTCATTCCAATAAGCTTTAAATTTATTGTCACCTATTGTTACAAATCTTTCAGTATCTATTTCTTGTATCCACCCTGCAATTTTTTCTAAAATTTGTGGATAACTTGAATAAGGACCTGAGTTACCTTCCATAACTTCATTACCTGTTGACCACATAATGATTGATGGAGCATTTTGTCCTCTTGATATTGTTTGTTTAGTTACAAATTCAGCCCAAGTTTCTTGAGATCCTTTTTTACCTAAAATTTTATTTGAGCCATCTATATTAACATTGAACCATTTAGCAAAGTCATTGTAATTACCGTTTTTAGCTGAAACCCATGTATCAAATAGTTCATCGATAATCATCATACCTTTTCTATTTGCTATTTCAATTAATTCATCTGCTGCTGGGTTATGTGTAACACGAATTGCATTTACACCCATTTCTTGTAAAATTTCAACTTGTCTTTCAATAGCTCTATAATGAGCAGCTGAACCTAATGAGCCTTGATCATGGTGCATACTAACACCTTGAAGTTTAATATGATTACCATTTAAGAAAAATCCTTCATTTGGATCTTGTCTTATTGTTCTATAACCAATTTCATTTACTACTTGATCTGAAGCTTTATTACCTACTAAGACAGTTGTAACTACTTCATATAAGAATGGTGATTTTAAATCCCATGCCTTAACATTGTTTACTTTCAAATCATTAGTAAATTCTACAGTTTTTCCAGCTGGAATTGATAAAATATCAGAAGTTGAAGTTTGTACTATAGTTTGTGATTCTTTTTCTCTTATTTCTTGTTTAACTGAAACTTTTTGAGAATTTTCTTCATTATTAACTACTTTTGTAACTATATGAGTATCTATATCTCTACTTTCAAATTGTTCATTAATTTTTGGAGTTGTAACACTTACTCCATATCTATCCACATGAACTGGATTTGATACTGTTAAATGAACACTTCTGTATATACCACTACCAGAATACCATCTACTAGATGGGAATTGATGATCAACTTTTACTGCAAGTAAGTTTTCACCAGGTTCTATGTATTCTGTTAAATCGAATGAAAATGGTGAATATCCATATGGATGAGTACCAATTAATTTACCATTTATATAAATGGATGCATTCATATATACTCCGCCAAAATCTACTACAAATCTTTTATCTTTTAGATTTTCGCCTACATTTATTGTCTTTCTATACCAACCAATTCCACCTAATTTATATCCACTTTCAGCTTCACCACTTGTTGTATATGGCAATTCTAAGCTGTAATCATGTGGTAAATTTATACTCTTCCAACTAGAAGTGTCAAAATTTTTATTTTGAGCACCTGGAAGATCTCCATAATGGAATTTCCAGTTTTCGTCAATATTAGATCTTCCTAGAGTTAGATCTAGATTGTCGAAACTCGTTCTTACATCTTCACCCACTATTGTTGTATTTTCTAGTGAGCTATTATCATTTGCACTAGCTTTCACATTTGTTAAAACAGGTAACAACATAACAAATGCTAAAACTAATGATGCCAAACGAATACGATTAGTTTTCATCCTTACCTCCCAAATATACTAATACATTCATTATAATAGATAAACGAAATATGCACAACGATTTCATCGTTAAAATATTGTAAATTATAATTTTTCATTCATGCTATAATCTAAAAATTATCTAATTGTAGAAACTTTATAACAAAAAGTAAAAAATTAAATAAATTTAACAAAGAACACCATACTGAAATTCATCATTTTTTTGATAGAAAATATTAAAATTTAGTTTTTTTAAATAAGATTTATGTTATTTTTACCACAGATAATATATTGAATTATTTAAAATAAAAAAAACGATAGAATAAATCTACCGTTTCTCTATTTGGCAACTACCTACTCTCCCAGGACGTCTCCATCCAAGTACCATCAGCGTTGAAGGGCTTAACTTCTGTGTTCGAGATGGGAACAGGTGTATCCCCTTCGCTATAGTCACCACATATTA
>JAEZZN010000124.1 GCA_023418535.1 Bacillota bacterium
CCGGTGGGATGGCTCAGCGTGCAGCACTTATACGTACCTATTTGTTTTCCCAGGAAGTGGCATTATTAGATGAACCATTTTCTGCTTTAGATGCGATAACAAAAAAAGTATCCATGACTGGTATTTAAATATTATGAAAGAAATTCAATTATCTACGATTTTTGTGACCCATGATATTGATGAAGCTATTACATTATCCAATCGGATCTACATTCTTTCTCCAAAAACCAAAACGATTATACGAGAATATAAGTTGTCAAAGGACACCGAACAAGACCGTACGGAAATCATAGGTAAATTTTACCAATTAAAAGAAGAAATATTGGCTATTTTATAATACTATGATTATTCTAAATGTGACATAAGCTGCTGAAAAAGCTTTTGTGATTAGTACTAATTTTTCAGGGAAGGAGGGACTGTGATCGGAGCAATAAATTAGCTGAAATATAAAGGGATTAAAGAACCTCTCCTTTAAGTCCTTTTATAGAAAATCGAAATGTTTTCCAAGAAGGAAAGGATATCTTATAAAATCCTTTCCTTTAGAATGATTAAATTTCTCGAACGATTATTATTTTAGATTTAGACTAGGTATTGTCTTCAAAACACGTTTTAATGTATACTATATCTAACAGAACAAATAGAGGGAATTAGGAGGGTTATGATGAAAAGTATCAAACGAATAGTTAATATCATACTTATCTTCACACTTTTGTTGACGATGGTAGGCTGTACCCCTAATATGAAAGCTTATATCAATGCATCAAAAGAAATGACGAATTGGAAAGGATCAACAACACAAGGCAATATGATATTTGAAATGAATATCAAAGCTCCAAAAGGGGAGCAAAGGCCTATCCATGTAAAAATACCTATTACGATAAAGGGAAAAACTCAAGGTCCTGAAAAAAATTATGCGGAGCTTACGTTTCATTTAAAAGAAGCAAAAAAGGAACTTCTAAAATCATCAAAGGATAAATTTAACATCCCGAAACAAGATGAATTTACAATAAAAACATTTGCTAAAGATGGTCAGTTCTGTATCTCAAAAAATTATTTTCAAGCCTTAGGATTCGATGTTTCTTCCATTAAAGAAGAATATATTCAATTACCTATGGGCTTAGATGCTATTGGACCAAATCCTATCGGAATTTCGAATATTTCTTACTTACAATCGGCTCAATATCAGGCAGATATTATTTCATTAATGGAAAAAGCGACGGATAAGATAACACTAAAAAACGATATTCAGGTTAAAGACAATACATTTACTTATGAGGCGTCATTGGAAGATATGATAGATGATATTGGATCGGTTGTTGAAAATGTGGTAACAAATTGGAACGATATTTCCCCGGATTTATTTTCGATTTTAACAAATATGGGATTCAAAGATGTTAAAGATGAATGGAAAGAAGGACCAAAAGATTTTAATAAAGATGCTTTTAATAAGTCGAAAAATGAAATCAAAGAAAATATAAAAGGTTCAACCTGTAGATTAAAAACAAGAATTGAAAAAGAATATGCGGACCAAGAATTAGCTTTAACATTCCATGTTAAAGATGTTGGTCAATGGAATATCACTTCTAAAGGAACAACCAAAAAAGATGATACCGTAACGATATCATGGCCAACTTCGATAAAAGTGCTGACAGAAAAAGATTTCCAAGATATCCTATTAAAAAATGTGGAACCGATCCTCCTTTTACGAGTAGAAGGAAAGGTTATACCTTTCGAACACGAATTACCAGTAATTGTAAGAGATCGTACATTAATTCCATTTCGAGGTTTCTTAGAAGCCATAGATGCAACGGATATTACTTGGAACGGTCGTAAACGTCAGGTTCAAGCGACAAAAGGAAATCAAAAAATTCTATTAACCATTGATCAAAAACGTGCTCAAATAAATGAAAAAGAGGTACTATTGGATGTTGCACCAATGCTCATCAAGGATCGTACAATGGTTCCGGCACGGTTTATTGCCGAACAGTTTGGCTATAAAGTAAAATATGAAAAAGTTGATTCTATGCTATCGATTGTAGATATATACACGGGATCGGAAGAAGAACTACAGGAGAAAATAAAAAATTCGGATGTATAAAGGCTTTATAAAAAGGAAATCGAGGGTAACCTTGATTTCCTTTTTAAAGTTCCAAGAGAAGGCATTTGAAAGAGTATACAAGATAATAAGGTATTCATTGATTTGTCTAAGAATGAAATGGTAGTGGACGAACCGTTATTTTATAGAACAGAAAGGTGCAAAGTATGGAAGCATTACGAAAGCTATGTAATGAAATTCAAGAAAAACAAGATGTAATCTTAGAAGCAATCAAAAAAGATTTAGGGAAAAGCGAGGAGGAAGCATATTTAACAGAATATCTTATGACGAAAAAAGAATGTAAGACTATTTTGCGACATCTGAATCGTTGGAGAAAACCGAAGAGAGTATCTACTTCCTTGATCCATTTTTATAGTAAATCTCACATAATTTCTATGCCCTATGGGAAAGTGGGGGTTGTGG
>JAEZZN010000127.1 GCA_023418535.1 Bacillota bacterium
CATCGGTAACCACTGCACCGCCATCCTGATGATCCACCTTACGATACGGTGTTTCGATCAAGCCGTATTTATTTACTTTTGCAAAGTTTGCCAAGGAAGAAATCAAACCGATATTCGGACCTTCCGGCGTTTCAATCGGACACATGCGGCCATAGTGAGAGTGATGCACGTCACGCACTTCGAAGCCTGCACGTTCACGCGACAAACCGCCCGGGCCCAACGCGGACAGACGACGTTTATGTGTCAATTCCGCCAAGGGATTGGTCTGATCCATAAACTGCGACAATTGGCTGGAACCGAAGAATTCCTTCAATGCTGCCACCACCGGACGGATATTGATCAACGATTGCGGCGTCAGGCTGTCTCGTTCCTGCGTCGCCATTCTTTCTTTGACCACTCTTTCCATACGGGAAAGACCGATCCGGAACTGATTCTGTAAAAGTTCGCCCACGCAACGCAGACGACGATTGCCCAAATGGTCGATATCATCCGTATGGCCGATACCTTCGATCAAATTGAGCATGTAGGAAATATTGGCGATCATATCGTCTTCAAAGACGGTTCTTTCGGTATCCGGCAAATTGGAGTCATTGCACAGCATTTTCACGCGATGCAAATCTTCGCCTTCGCCTCGCCAAACCACGATCTCTTTCAAGCCGGGACCTGCAAAAACGCCCGACGCTTTGATCGCTTCCACTTCCGGCGTACGGATAATCGTATCCGCATCAACCACGATTTCACCGGTTTCCTCATCAAAAATCGGTTCCGCCAATTTCTGATCACGAATGCGATGCTCCCAGCCTAATTTCTGGCCCAATTTATAACGTCCGACCGGTGCCAAATCATACCGACGCGGATCAAAGAACAAGTTGCGGAACATCGACGTCGCGTTTTCCACGGACGGCGGTTCACCCGGACGCAAGCGCTTGTAGATCTCGATCAAGGCTTCTGCACCGGGGCGCAGCGCTTTCTTCCCTTCTCTTTCTTTATTGGCACGTTTGATCTCCCAAGCTTCTTCCGATTCACAGGAAGTGGGGTCTTTGGCCAAAGTGGCTTTGATCCGAGGATCATGGCCGAACAGATCCAAAATCACATCGTCCGTTTCATACCCGATGGCACGTACCAAGACGGTCGCCGGCAATTTACGGTTGCGATCGATGCGCACATGGATAATATCATTGGCATCGGATTCCAATTCAATCCACGCCCCGCGATTCGGGATAATCGTGGAGGCAAACAAAGCCTTCCCCATGGTATCCAATGTCATGCCGTAGTACACGCCCGGCGAACGAACCAATTGGCTGACGATAACACGTTCCGCACCATTGATGACAAAGGTGCCGGTTTCCGTCATTTTCGGGAAATCGCCCATAAAGACTTCAGTCTCGTTAATTTCCCCGGTTTCCTCATTACGCAACTGCACTTGAACGCGCAAGGGAGCGGCATACGTCGCATCACGTTCCTTACATTCACGAACGTCCCATTTCGGAGTACCAAAAGTGTAATCTCCAAAGTATAGTTTTAGTTTTCCTTCCTTATCGCCACGTTCATTACTTTCAATCGGCGAAATATCGTTGAATATATCGCGCAATCCCGTTTCGATGAACTGTTGATAAGAGTCCCGTTGCAAATCGAGCAAATGCGGCATCGGTATGACTTCTTCAATTTGTGCATAAGTATAACGATGACGTTTGCCCATCTGAACCGGTTTGAACATGCGGTCACACCCCTTCATTTATTTTCTGCGTATGTGGTCACTATTCGCCTAATTTCAGTGCCTTACAATGACAAGAAAAGCAAGGTTCTATGCTCTTCTTGCGAACCTTGCTTGATTGTTGTAAGTACTGCGTCTATCCTCCATCATTTCCCACGTTTAAACATACTATTGCAATTTGTAATTATATCATTCAAACGTTTCATTGTCAAGATGTTGAAATATCCAAATACTCCATGTTCTGTTGTCGTTGTTATTCTACTCCAAAAAGTTGTCCGACGCAAGTTTTATTTTCGGAACCGGCTTTTTCTCGGACAAAAAAGAAACACTCGAAGCTTCGAGTGTTTCCGGTAATGATTACTGTTGACCTTTGACAAGGGTTGCCAAGTTTTCACGTTGCAACTTGATGTAGTCGTAATCCTTGTCCATCTGTTCCTTGGTCAAGCCTTCAATCGGATTCAATACGGTGACTTTGGCACCGGATTCTTTGGCAATTGCATCTGCCAATTTCGGGCTGATCAATTCTTCGCTGTAGATGGTCTTGACATTGTGAGCACGTACGAACTCAACGATTTTGGCCATCTGTTCCGGTGTCGGTTCCGCATCTGCGTCGATCCCCAAGATACCCAATTGTTCGAAACCGTAGCGATGTGCGAGGTAGCCATATGCTTCATGAGATACGACCAAGTTACGGTTCGGTACATCTTTCAATGCTTTTTGGAAATCTTGATCGAGTTTGGTCAACTCTTCTTTGTATTTCTTGCCGTTATCTTCGTAGTATGCTTTGTTGGCAGGATCAGCAGCGCTGAAAGCAGCTACCACCGTATCTACTTCTTTGGCAACATTCATCGGATCCAACCATACATGCGGATCGAATTCGCCATGGTGATGATGTTCATGTTTTTCATCAGCATCATGGTTGTGATGATCATGATCTTCGTCACCGTCTTCGTCATGATGTTCCGGCAACAATTCCAAACCTTTGGAAACTTCTACCACGGCTGCATCACGAGTTACGTCTTTCGCCAACAACTTGTCTGTCGGCTCCAAACCTGCACCGCTGTACAAGAACACTTTGGCGGTACCGATTTCTTTCAAATCGTTTGCCGTCGGTTCCCAGTCATGCGGCTCCGCTCCCGGAGGAACCAATAAATGCAGGTCAATTTTGTCTCCGCCTACATGCTTCGCCAAGTCATACACCGGATATACCGTGGTGACGACTTTCATTTTTGCACTATCTGCAGTCTTTGCCGAACCGCAGCCGACCAACAATGCCAACATAGCAATGAGGCCCAGTGCGAGCATCCATATTTTTTTCATGAATGACACTTCCTTTCTGTAATCTGTTTTCGATTATACGAGCTAGCCGTATGTTGTCAATTTCGTTCTTTAAGCAACAACAGTTATTCATTCATTCCTATGACAAAAAGAATAAGGGCTGCAGCCCGCAACCCTCTTCAAAAACTCATTGTATTTTTATTTTCTCTCATAAAAATACATACCTAAACGATTATTTACCCTGTAAAACAATGGAATCAGAAGTGCTTTCCAACCATTCAGAAAGTAGCGCATCTCGTCAGTAAAATTATGCAAGCCGATTTGCTTCAACTGCGGCGCCATTTGTACTACTTCGCTGCCGTCTTTCGAGCCCCATTTCATTTCGATGCCCAGCTTTTTCAACGCATCATGCCGTTTGGAAGTGCGGGCCGCAAAAGGAGAAATCAGATCCAAGTACAATGTAAAACGCGAAAATCTTGTCGTCAGGATATCGACCAATTCACTGACTTCTTGTGGGCTGAAGTACATAATGACGCCTTCCGAAACGACCAGGACATCCTGTGTATCGGCCTCAATCTCCTCCGTCCAGGACGGATCCAACGCCGATTTGGCAATCATCTCAAGCCTCGGATTAGTCGGCAACAGCTTTTGGCGCAACTCAATGACCTCCGGAAAATCCACATCATACCAGCGAATTTCCCCATTATCCACGCGTTCGAAGCGCGTATCCAGGCCACTGCCGATAGAAATAATCGTCGCTTGCGGATGCTGTTGAATAAATGCTCTCACATGTTCATCGATCGCTTTCGCCCGCGCCACACAACCATAATAGCAGACCCAGATAGAATCCCATTTACTGAAATCATAATCCAGCTTTTCTACCGTTTGGAGTGCCAGTCTGTCATTCAGAAAAGGTTTCTGCTCTTTGGCATCTCGTGCTCTCATGTACAACGGAATCAAAAGAGTTTCCGCTACTCCCGTCAATTGAATTTTATCCTTACTCATGTTTACCTCCCGATAGAAGCAGCCGAGGCAAATGCCCCGGCTCTTCGACTCAATCAGTAAATAATTGTTCTGAGGTGACAATCGCTCTCTCGCGTCCCTGTTCCGTCAAATGTACGACAGAGTCGGCAATTTTCACCAAACCGGCCGCTTCCAAACGCCGATAAATTCTCACTGCAAATTCAGGTTTCCAACGCAAATGTTCGTGCACCGAACCGACACCGCATTCTTCCCGTTCATGCTCCGTATTTTCATGAGTCAGCAAGTGGAAGAGCATCGTGTCTTCGCCGTAACGAATCCGTAGCGTTCTATATATGCGCAACTTAGCAACAAAGCCCACCCGTGGCGCAAAAGATACCACGAGAATAAAGAGCGCCCCAATCGTAGCGGCAATCGCTCCGGCAATGGAGACGTCGAAATAAAACGCCAACCAAGTCCCCAACCAGGCACAACCGGCCCCAATCAAAATGGACAGCGCCATCATCTTCGAGAGATGCGATGTCAGCAAGTAGGCAATCGCCGGCGGCCCGATCATCAAACCGATGACCAAAATCGCCCCCACCGCTTGGAAGGAAGCGACCACCGTGACCGAAACCATGGTCATCAGCAAGTAGTGCAAAAGAACCGGCGAAAAGCCGAAAAATGCCGCCAACAAACTGTCAAACGCCGACAATTTAAATTCCTTGTACGCACTCAACACTATGACGAGATTCAACAC
>JAEZZN010000140.1 GCA_023418535.1 Bacillota bacterium
CAATTATACATTATGGAGGATTTTTTGGTGCTTGAAGCTAAAGCTTTTTTACCTCCACCTGCATAGCAGGTGGTTTATTGTTTCGTTCACTTACGTTCACTCAACTCACTAAAGTGAACAATAAAAACGTCTTTTAGAAAATTTCCTAAAAGACGTTTTTCTATAATTTCATTAATTATACATGTAAAGTATTTATTGATTCTATTACTTCTTCCATGTGCATAGATCTTGAAGCTTTAACTAATACAAGTGTTCCTTTTTTTATTAGATATTTTGCTTTTGTAACTAGTTCACGTTTTGATTCAAAATAAAGCACTCTATTTGGCGGAAAATTCTTTGAAGCTTCTTGAGCTGTATATTTGCTTAATGGCCCAAAAAGTAATAAATAGTCTACATTATCTTGAGTTATTTCTCTACCAATTTCTTTGTGAAGTTCTATTTCATTGCTACCTAACTCTAGCATATCTCCAAGTATAGCAATTTTTCTTGTATATCCTGATAAAATACTTAAAGTTCTTAATGCAGATCTTAATGATTGAGGATTTGATTTATAAGAGTCATTTAAAATATCATATCCATTCAAATTCATTAGTTCTGATCTCATACTAGAGTTTCTATTATTTAAGATTGCATCATATGCATCAGATTTATTTACCTCTAATAATTCACCAATAATCGCTGCAACAGTAGCATTATAAACTTGGTGTTCACCTATCATACTTACATTATAAAATTCACCATTTAAAAGGAATAGGCTACCTACATTGTTTGATTCTATTATTTCAATTACATAATCTGAAGATTTATCTTGACCAAATGATATTAATTTCTGTTTTATATCCATTTGAGCAATTGCAAACTTTAATATTTCATCATCATTGTTGTAAATGAGTATACCATCTTCTTTTAATCCTGATAGTATTCCTAATTTTTCTTTTGCGATATTTTCTTTTGTAATTAAAGTATCAAGATGAGCTTCACCTATATTTGTAATAACCGCAATATCTGGCTTAGATATATCTGAATTAGCTTTTATTTCTCCACCTTTTCCATCAAACATTCCAAGTTCACATACCCCCACTTGCGTATCTTTTGTAAATCTAAGTAATGTGATAGGTAAACCGATTTGATTGTTTAGATTTCCAATCGTCTTTGTAACATTATATTTTTTAGAAAGAACTTTAGCCACCATATCTTTTGTTGTTGTTTTACCATTTGAACCTGTAATTGCTATAACTTTTAAGTCTAGTGTTTCTCTATAGTTTTTTGCAAATTGTCTAAGCGCTTGTAAAGTATCTTCAACCCAAATTATTGGCTTATCGTCTTTATGATATTCACCAATTTTTGCAAAGCTAGCTTTGGCATCTAATTCAAATGCATCATCTATGAATAAATGACCATTTAAATTCGCACCAATAAGTGGCAAATATATGTCACCGGATTCGATACTTCTTGTATCTCGTGAAATTTCACTAATCACAATATCGCTATATTCTTCCTTATTCAATTTTCCATTTGATAATTCTGCAATTTCACCTAATCTAAGATTAAGCATTTTCATACCTCTCAACTGCATAAGAAATAATTCTATCTAACAATTGTCCGTAATTAATACCATCTGTTACTTCCCATAATCCTGGAGACAAGGATGTTGGGGTCATACCTGGGAATGTATTAATTTCATTTACATAGAAATTTCCATCAAGCCCCATAAATATATCTACTCTTGCAAAATCATTACAACCAGCTGCTAAATATGCATCTATAGCTAATTCTCTTACTCTATCTGAATCTGATTGTGAAAGTTCATGAGGAATATTCATTACAAGATTCTTATCTAGGTATTTTGCTTCATAATCGAATAATTCTCTTTGTGTTGTATATGATCCTGCAAGTGAAGCTATCGGTCTTTCATTTCCAAGTACTGAAACCTCTAATTCTTCAAAAGGCATTTCTTCTTCAACTACAACTTTATCATCATATTTGAAAGCTTCTTCTAATGCTTCAATTATATTGTCTTTATTTGCTCTGGATACACCAATAGATGAGCCATTATTTGCAGGTTTTACAAATACATTTTCTCCCAATTTGTCAAATATATTGCTCAAAATAGAATCTTTATTTTCATCTCTCATATATCTTTTTTTGTTGATAATATAATATTTTGCTTGTGGTATTCCATGTGACGCAAATAAATCATTTGCAACGGCTTTATCAAAGCATATAGCTGATGGAGCTATCTTATTTCCTATATATTTTATGCCTAAAGTTTCTAAAAAACCTTGAATTTGTCCGTCTTCTCCAGTAGTTCCATGAATTACCGGTAATACATAAGGATCTTCAATTTGATTAATAAAATCAATAAATTGCATAATGGATTCTTTTTTATTTAGAGATGTTGTTCTCTTTAAATCTTCAGGATTTTCAATATCTTCTTTATAGTATCCTATTGGAACAAATCTTCCATCTTTAGTTATATAAGTACAACTAATATTATATTTTTCTTTATCTAAGTTGTTAATGATAGCTCTAGCAGATCTAAGTGAAATTTCATGTTCACTACTTTCACCACCATACAATACGTGTATATTCACATTCCCTCCAGCTAAAATTTAATTTAATATATACTATATTAAATTAAAATAAAATTTGCAAACTTTAGTAATTATGCCCAATTTCCATTTACAAACACATCTACTTCTGTTCCGTCTTCTTTAATTCCTTTAATATTTAAATCTTTTGTTCCTACCATAAAGTCCGCATGAACTGTAGATTGGTTTACATGATTTTCTTTTAACTCTTCTGGAGTCATTTCATTTCCACCTTCAATTGTAGTTGGATATGCAGCTCCTAAAGCGATATGACATGATGCATTTTCATCAAATAAAGTATTGAAAAATAATATATTTGAATTTGAAATTGGTGAATCATATGGTACTAGCGCTACTTCACCAAGTCTCTTAGAATTTTCTCCATCTCTATCAAGTAATGATTTCAATGCATCTTTACCTACTTTTGCATCAAAATCAACAGCTTTACCATCTTCAAATTTAATCCAGAATTCATCAATAATATTTCCTTGATTTGCAAGTGGTTTTGCTGAATAAACTATACCATTTACATCATCCTTTGAAGGAAGTGTATATACTTCTTCTGTTGGCATATTTGGCACAAAGCTTTCACCCTTTTCATTTGTTGTGAATGCAGCTCTCCAAATATGTCCCTTTGGTAATCCTATAGTTAAATCTGTACCATTTGAAGCTGTATAATGTAAATGAGTAAATGAATGTTTATTTAACCACTCTGATTTTTCAACAAGTAAATTGATATTATCATTCCATGATTTAATTGGATCCTCTTTATTTACTCTTGTTGTTTCAAATATAGCTTCCCATAAATCTGCAACTGGATCCTTGCTATCTGGGAACACCTTCTTAGCCCAAGCTTCTGTTGGAGCAGAAATAATAGTCCATGAAACAATATCATTCATTCTATATTTCATTAATGGATGTAATACTTTTGATCTTTCTTGAGTAACTTTTTGAATCTTATCTCCACTAATTCCTTCTAATAATGAAGGGTCTGTACTTTTTACAAATAATTGTTTTACACCTGATTTTAATAAAGTTTCATTTCTATCATATACATGGTGTGGAACTTCTGATAATACTTCTGTTGGAGAATATTCATATCCAAGTCTTGTTAGATAATCATCACTCCAATCAACTATAACTTCTTTAGCACCTGCTTCATATGCTTTCTTAACAGCAGCTCTTGCTAAATCTGCTCTATCAACAGATACAAATATTTGTACTGTATCCCCTTCACCTACATTTAATCCAACTTTTATTGCTAATTCTGCTAATTTTTCTATCTTTTTTTGTAGATCCATTTTTTTCTCCTTATGCCCAATTTCCATTCTTAAATACTTGTACTTCTGTACTATCTTCTTTAACTCCAATGATATCTAAATCAGCTGTACCTACCATAAAGTCCTCATGAGCATATGAATCATTTACTCCATGTTCAGCTAATTCTTCATCTGTCATGTTTTCTCCACCTTCAATTGTAGTTGGATATGCTTTACCTAAAGCTAAATGACAAGATGCATTTTCATCAAATAAAGTATTGTAAAATAGTATATTTGAATTTGAAATTGGTGAGTCAAATGGAACAAGTGCTACCTCTCCAAGTCTTCTTGCTCTTTCATCTTTTTCAAAAATGGAAGCAAGTACATCTTTACCTACTTTAGCATCAAAATCAACCACTGCTCCATCCTTAAATTCTAACCAAAATTCATCTATAATATTTCCATCATAAACTAATGGTTTTGAAGAATGTACAACTCCATTTACTCCATCTTTATGAGGAAGTGTAAATACTTCTTCTGTTGGCATATTTGGTACGAATCTTTCGCCTTTTGCATTTTTAGATGATGCAGCAGTCCATATATGTCCCTTTGGTAACTCAATTTCTAAATCAGTTCCATTTGAAGATTTATATCTTAAGTATTTGAAGTTTTCATCATTTAACCATTTTGCTTTTTCCATTAATGTATTTAAATGATCTTCCCATGCACTAATTGGATTTTCTGTATTAACTCTTGTTGTATAGAAAATAGCTTCCCATAAATCATCAACTGGATTTTCACTATTTGGAAATACTTTTTTAGCCCATGCTTCTGTAGGTACTGAAACTACAGTCCAAGAAACAATATCATTCATTGTATATTTTCTTAATGGTTGCATCACTTTTGACACAGCAAGTGAAGCTTCTTGAATTTTCTTAGGATCTATATCTTTTAATAATTCTGGATCAGATGCTGAAATTCCAATAAGTTTATGACGTTTTGTTTCTGCATAATACATAGCTCTATCAAATACATATTGTGGAACTTCTTTTAATATTTCAACAGGAGTATATTCATATTTCATCTTTGTAATTTCCCCATCATTCCAGTTTATTACAACATCATGAGCTCCTTGTTTATATGCATTTTCAGCGAGCATTCTGGCAAAATCCGCTCTCTCAACAGGTGAGTTTATAGTTAAGGTATCGCCTTCCATAATATTGGAACCTACTTTTATTATTAACTCTGCATATTTGTTTAACTTTTCATTAAAATTCATACTTTCTCCTATTTTTTTATTTTATTTATACTATTATAAATCTCTACAACTGTATCTGCAAATTGGAATTTATCCATATTTTCCTTAAATTCTTTTCCTCTTGAACTAAGAGTATTTATTTTTTCTAAAAATACTTCATTATTAATCGAATTTTCTTCAAGTACAATAGCATATCCATTGTTTTTAAATGATTTGGCATTGTCCACTTGATCTCCTCTTGAGTTTCCTGCAGGAAGCGGAATCAGTAACATTGGAATTTTATAATACAAAAATTCAAAGATAGAGTTTGCTCCAGCTCTTGAAATTACTATATCAGAAGCTGCTAATATATCTTTTAATTCCTCTTTTAAATATTCAAACTGATAATATCCTTTACGCTTTATTGTATTATCATATCCATCTTTTCCTGTAGAATGTATAATATTGTAATCTTTAAGCAGACTATCTAAATTCTCTCTAATTAAATTGTTTAATTTCTTTGCTCCCAGTGAACCGCCCATTACAAGTATAATTGGCTTTTCATCATCAATTCCTACAAATTTCTTTCCATCATCTTTGTTTCCATTTTTAAGATCTTGTCTAATAACAGGCCCCAATAATTTTCCTTTTCCAGACTTTATATATTTTTTAGTTTCTGGAAAAGTTGTGAATATGGTGCTAACAAATGGTTGAACTAATTTATTCGCAAGACCTGGTGTCAAATCAGATTCGTGAGAAATCGACGGGACTCTATTTACCCAAGCTCCAAATAAAACAGGAACCGATACAAATCCACCTTTTGAAAATGCTACATTTGGTCTAATTCTAGCTATTTTAAATATAGACTGAATACATCCCCATAAAACTCTAAAAATATCAGTAAAATTTCTAAAAGAAAATTGTCTTCTAAGTTTCCCTGTGGAAATTTCATGGTATTTTACACCTTCTATATCTTTTATAAGATCTTTTTCAATTCCTTTTTTAGATCCTATATAATGAATTTCCCAATTATCTTTTTGTAATATCGGTATCAAGGCAAGATTTACAGCTACATGCCCTGTTGTCCCGCCACCTGTTAGGACAATCTTATTTCTTTTCATAAATATTCCTATGCTTCTATTTTATCTACTCTCATGTAATTCTTTAAAACTTCAGGTATTGTTATAGTCCCATCTTCATTTTGATAATTTTCAAGTATTGCAGCAAATGTTCTTCCTACAGCAAGTCCTGAACCATTCAATGTATGCAATAATTTAACTTTTCCATCTTCATCTCTATATTTTAGATTTGCTCTTCTTGCTTGGAAATCTCCAAAATTAGAACATGAAGAAATTTCAACATATCTACCATATGAAGGCATCCACACTTCTATATCATATGTTTTTGTGGATGAGAATCCTAAATCTCCAGAAGATAATAATACTACTCTATACGGAATTTCTAATAATTGTAGAATTTTTTCTGCATCTGCAGTTAATTTTTCAAGTTCTTTAAATGATTCTTCTGGTTTCACAAGTTTAACAAGCTCAACTTTATCAAATTGATGATTTCTTATAAGTCCTCTTGTATCACGTCCTGCTGATCCTGCTTCTTGTCTAAAACATGCAGTATATGCAGTATAGTAAAGTGGAAGTTCATCATTTGCTATAATTTCATCTTTTCTAAAATTAGTAACTGGAACTTCAGCTGTAGGTACTAAAAAGAAATCTTTTGAAGGGATATGAAATGCATCTTCTTCAAATTTTGGTAATTGACCTGTACCTGTCATAGCACTTCTATTCACTAAATATGGAACACTTAATTCTGTGTATTTTCCATCACCAGTATGTGTATCAAGCATAAATGTGTAGATTGATCTTTCAAGTTTAGCTCCAAGGCCTTTGAATATTGAAAATCTAGCACCTGATACTTTTGAAGCTCTTTCAAAATCCAATATTCCTAAATCAACACCTAAATCCCAATGAGCTTTTGGTTCAAAATCAAATTTTCTTGGTTCACCAAATTTTCTTATTTCTACATTATCGCTATCATCTAATCCTTCAGGAACTGATTCATCAGGAATATTTGGAATATATAATAGTTTGTTTTCAATTTCTGATTCTAATTTTCTTAATTTTTCATCTTCTTCTTTTATTTCGTTTGAAAGGTCTTTCATTTTTGCAAATATCGGACCAAGATCTTTTCCTTCTTTTTTCAATTGTCCAATTGATTTAGAAACTTTATTTTGTTCAGCTTTCTTAGCTTCTACATTTGTAATTATTGCTCTTCTTTCTTCATCAAGTTTGATAATTTCATCTATAGAAAATTCTCCATGACGTTTTTTTAATCCATTTTTTACATTTTCTTTGTCATTTCTAATAAGTTTTATGTCTAACATCTCGACCTCTCTTTAATAAACCAATGTTTTCAACTTTTATTTCAATTTTATGTAAATTATTGTTTGCTAATAAACCTTTTTTCATCTTCTCAAAAGTTACAACTAAGTCACTTTCTACACAAGAAACATTTACATCTCCAGTGTCATAATCCATTCCAGATGGTAAATCTACAGATATAGTATAAATTCTAGATTTATTTATACTATCAATTACATACTCTGTAGTTCCGTGGAAATTATTATCCCATTCAATTCCAACTATCGAGTCTATCAATGTATTTACTCTGTTCAAATCTTTAGGGAAGTTTTCTAATTCTTCAATTGTCTCTAGATAATGTATATTGCTATCCATCTTTTTCAAAATTTCAAATTGATATTTGAACGATTCACTCGGAATCGTTGAAGATTCCACTATATAGATATCTACAAATTTTCCAAGTGCAATTAAGTTTCTTGCAATAGCTAATCCATACGAACCATTTTGTGTTACACCACATATTACGGCAAAACTTTGTCTTTGATCTAAATTTATATGTGATATAAGCTTTAAAGCTGCATTTTCAATAATCATCTCTTCTTTTACGCCAAAATAATTAATTGTATAATCTTCCATGTCTTGAAACTGAAGTCTATTTATTAATTCCATATGCTCAACCTCAAGTCATTTCCGTATAATCTCTTTATAAAGTAATTTCCAACTATTCTCGAATATATACGTGAATCATATATACTTCTTAAATCTTCTGGTTCTAAATTTGAAGAAATAAGTATAGGAACTCTATTTACAAGTCTATTGTTTATAGTCTCAAATATTGCAGTTCTAGATTGATCATTCATATTTACTGTTCCCATATCATCAATAATCAACAAATCTGCATCATATATCATATCTACCTTATCTTTAAGTTTTTCCTTATTTTCAGAAAACGCAAATCTATGATCTAATATTATGTCTACAAGTTCAGATTCAGTTAAATATACTACTGAATGACCTCCATCCATAACTTCCTTTGCAATAGAATTTAATAAAAATGTTTTTCCAGTACCAACAGGACCATAAATAAATAAGTTAATCGAGTCTCTTTCAAAATTTTCTGCATATGCTTGAAGTTCTTCTTTAACTTCTTTCATATTTTCATATGGGCTTATTTCTTCATCTTCCATTTTCGATTTTCTAAATAAATTAATATTAAAATTATCAAAATTTTCTTGTTGGATTACATATTGAATTCTACTATTTTTGTACGCTTCATCAGTCATTAACTTTTTCTTACAGCTGCATATACGAGTTTTATCGATTCCAGTATCTTTACAAGTGTCACAATGATATTTTTTTTCCATATAATCAGTTGTAAAACCATTTGAAATTAATAAATCATCCTTTTCTTTATAGAGTTTATTAATTCTTATTTCAATATTTGAAATATCTCTCCCTACAATACCTTTTTGAATCATTTCTATATTAAGTTGTCTTATTTCTTTGTCTATTTCTGAAATTCTAGGTACTTTTTGATATACTTCATCAATTCTCTCTTGCTGAAATCTATCATTTTCTCTACGTCTTTCTTCTAATATTTGCTCAACTTTTAGCATTAATTACCTCTTTTCTTTATTGGTAATTTTTGATTCAATTTTTTCTCTATAAAACTATTTCTTTCTTCCTTAGTCATTCTATTATCTTTTTTATATAATTCTTGTTTCGAAGATTTATGTGATTTATTAGATTTTTCTTCAGATTTCTTTGATTTTTTGCTTGTATTATCCTTATCTTCTAGATATTTATCTAAACTTTCCATATCTTTTGCACCATCTATTATCCAATTTCTAATAGTTGCAACAATAGTATCTACTGATTTTTTGCCCCTTACACTACTTGCCATCATATATGCATAAGATATAAAATTAGGATCAGAATCAAAGTCGTTTCTTAGTTCTATTAATTTTCTTATTTCTCTAGCATCAAGTTTTACAGGTAATGTCGTATCTTGGGAAATAAATGCTTCGATTGAATCTATCATTTGTTTTGTATCTGGCTCATCAGAAATGGAAAAGTCTTGTTCAAAACCAGTTGGTAATTCAGCGTTTGATTTATTTTCATTGTTTTTAACTAAACTCAAATCATCTTCTTCTACTCCGAATAATTGAGCTCTCATAGATTTAAATATATATCCATTATTCGATTTTTCGACGATTCCTTGATCTACCCAATAATTCCACGCATCATGAACCTGTCCTTCGCTCATATTCATTTCTCTTGCAATATTCTCATTTGTTATATCTTCAATATTGGAATAAGCAAGCGAAAGCGCATATAAATAAACCTTTATTTGACTTTCATTAGCATTTGCCATAAGAGTATTTATAAACATATTTTCGACTGGCGTAGTGCCAAGATCTAATTTACTTCTTTCTAGTTCTACTCTCATTTCTATACTCCTGTCTGTTTAAACTCATGTGAATTACTTTAGAATAAATAACTCCATCTTCTATAATAAAGCTATCTCTTATATCTTCATATCTCTCATCTTCTAAATCCAATAATTGATTTTCAAATTCCTGATAATCATATTTATATTCTTTGAAATTAAATCTTTTATATAGATTAATTGCTCTAGTATTCCACTCATTAACTTCCAAATTTATTTTTCTAAACTTAAATTCATCAAAGCACATAGCGATAAATTCTTCCATCACTCTTGTACCTAATCCATTTGAAACAAAACTTGGAGCTATTACAATTCCAAGTTTCGCAGTATTTAATATATTATTTATTTCTTTTAGGCCAATAAACCCAAGCAAATTACCTTCTTCATCTTTTATAGAAAAATAACTAGATCTATATTTTTTTTGCTTCATTAGAAACCAAATTTCTTCTTGATTTTCATTTAGATTATTATAGTTGTATCCATAAAAAATTGGATCAGAAAATTCATCCCAGGATTTTAACAATTTAGCATCTTCTCTTACTAAAGGTTCTAATCTATATGACATTTTCATCTTCTTTACCGAAATCGTGGAAACTTGTATTTTCTTTTTTGAAATATAATTTATTGGTTCCAGTTGGACCATTTCTATGTTTTGCTGTAATTACTTCAATTATATTTTGTTCTTCTGAATCTTCATCATAATAGTCTTCTCTATATAACATCATTACAACATCGGCATCTTGTTCTATAGCTCCAGATTCCCTTAAATCTGAAAGCATCGGTCTTTTATTTGATCTTTCTTCAGATTTTCTTGAAAGCTGAGATAATGCAAGTACCGGAATATTTAATTCTTTAGCAAGAGCCTTTAATCCTCTAGAAATATTTGATATTTCTTGTTGTCTATTGTCATTTCTTCCCATATCTGCAGTCATCAACTGCAAATAGTCAATAACTATTAAGTCTAGTCCTTTTTCTATTTTCATTCTCTTAGATTTAGCTCTAAGTTCTGTAATTGAGATACTTGCTGTATCATCAATATACATATCTAATTCCTGGAATTTAGAAATGCTCTTATACAATAATGGCCAGTCTTCTTTTTTAATATTTCCTGAAATTATATCTTGAAGTTCTACTCTAGTAATTATCGATAAAATTCTTTGAAATATTTGTCTTCTACTCATTTCTAGTGAAAAAACTGCAACTTTTTTACCTACAAGGGCCGCATTAAGTCCCATATTAATACCTAATGCTGTTTTCCCTACAGATGGTCTTGCAGCAAGTAATAAGAAATCTGAATTTTGGAAACCTGATAACTGTCTATCTATATCTCTAAACCCGGTAGTAATACCTGTAATATCAGATTGATTACTTGCCATTTCAGTCATATAATTAAATGCTTCTTCTATTGTGTCACTTAATCTAACGAGACCTTCTTTATTGTCATATTCACTTAGATTAAATAATTGAGTTGAAAAATTGGCTATGAGTTCTTCAGATTTCTCTTGTGAAGTTGAAACTTTATTTAATACATCATCACCAAATTTTAATAACTTCCTTCTCATAGACTTTTCTTTTACTATTTCAAGATAGCTATCGTAATTGGCTCTAAAATATGTTGGATCTGTAAGTTCCATCACATAAGTTTCTCCACCTATATCTGAAAGTTTGCCCATCAATTCTAATTGATTGTTGACCATATTAAAATCAATAGAATCATGATCCATATTTAATTGTGTTATAGCATTAAACACCAAGGCATTTCTTAAATCTTGAAAATCTTCACTCTTAATTTTTTCCATAAGATTATTTATTAAGTCGTTGTGAACTATTGCAAGCCCTAAAATCGCCTTTTCTGTTTTAATATCACTTGTGGAGAAATTATTTTCCATTATATCCTCTTTATTGTGGTTTTACTTCTACTTTTAATTTAGCTACCATTTCTGGGAATACTCTAATATTTACTGTATAAACTCCTTGAGTTTTTAAATTATCTGAAAGTTCAACTTTCTTCTTATCTATGTCAAATCCTTTTTCACTTAAAGCGTCTGCTATATCTCCGCTTGTTACTGAACCAAATAATTTTCCGTCAGCTCCAGCTTTTTTCTCTACAACAACAGAAGATTCTTCAAGTTTATTTTTTAATTCTTCTGCTTCTTTTTTATTTTGTTCAAATTCTTCTTTTTGTCTTTTCTTTTCAGCTTCCCATTGCTTTTTATTTGCTGGTGTAGCTTCTATTGCATGTCCATTTGGTAATAGGAAATTTCTAGCATATCCTGTTTTTGCATTTACCAAATCTCCCTCTTTACCTAAACCTTTAACATCTGTTTTTAAAATTACTTTCACTTTTCATCCTCCGATTCATATTCTTTTATAGTTTTTTTCAATAACTCTGTAGCTTCTGATATACTAACATCTAATTGTGTAGCTGCCATATTTTGATGACCACCACCACCTAGTTTTTCCATTATAAGTTGTACCGATATATCACCGTAAGATCTTGCTGAAATATGTGTCTTATTTTTGGATTTTGTTAGTACAAATGAAGCTTTAATATTTTCAATATTCATCATCTCATCTGCAGACTGCGATGCAATCAATGTCGATTCTTCAATATCTTTATCAAAAGTTCCAATAATATATTTATCTTTATAAATAGTTGAGTTAGAAATAATTTCAGATCTGAATTTTAACGTTTGAAAATCATCTCTAAATAATTTTGTAACTACAGTTGAATCTGCGCCATTTTGCTTTAATATTGCTGCTGCTTCAAATGTTCTTATACCTGTTTGTTGATTAAAGTTCTTTGTATCAACTGTTATACCAGCAAGTAAAGCATCTGATATAAACTTATTAATACTTATTTTTTCATCCATATACATAAGCATCTCTGTTACAAGTTCTGAAGCTGATGATGAAGATGGTTCTATATAACTTAATATTGCATTTTCAATATAGTCATTTCCTCTTCTATGATGATCAATAACTACTATTGAATCCGTTTTTTCAAATAATCTTGGTTCCTCAATAGATTGCTTTCTATGATTATCTGTAACTATTACTAAAGATGAAGCTTTAGCTTTTTCATATGCTTCTTCTGGTGAGATTATACAATCTTTAAGTTCTTTTATATTAGTTGTTGAATAATTGTATATATTTTTAATTGCAGGAGTTACCTCATTTAATACAATATATGCCGATTTATTTTTCTTTTTAACAGCATACCAAAGTCCAAGAGCAGACCCAAATGAGTCCATATCAGGGTTTGTATGTCCTGATATATAAACATCCGTTGATTTTTCTATTAATTGGGAAAGTGCATGTGCAATTACTCTTGCTTTAACCTTGGTTCTCTTTTCTGTAGCCTGACTTTTACCACCGAAATATTGTAAATTATCTTTTGCTTTTAATACAATCTGATCTCCACCTCTACCAAGAGCTATATCTAAAGCGGCATTGGCTGATTTTTCATTATCTCTAACACTTTCCTCATCTATACCTATACCTATTGATAAAGTAGGCACAATCGTATTGCCGGTATTAATATTTCTTACCTTATCTATAAATGAGAATTTTTCAATTAGCATTTGATTAAGTGTAGCTTTATATAAAACTGCAAAATATCTACCATTTTCATTTTTCTTAATAAATGATCCATGCTCATGGAAATATGAAGTTATAGTACTATCTATTTCTGCATATAAAATAGGTCTTTTTTCTGATGAAACATCTGAATTTAACTCTTCATAATTATCAATTCTGATATTCATAAGTGCTAGACGCTCTTCTTGATATTTCTTTCGAGTTTGTTCCCTATCAGTAGAATCAATAAAGTAAAGAAGAGTCATTTTTTCATCATCTAATGTGGTTTTATGAACTTCATAATCCTTAAATAAGTAGTTTATCATAAATGAATCTTGTTCAATCCTCAAGAGTTCATCAGTTATTTCAGGAAAAACTTCATGTATATTATCATCTACTACCGATTCCTTTTCATTTATCAATTGTTTAAATTTTGAATTATACCAAACAATATCTTTTTTATTATCAATTACAACAATTGAAAATGGCATATTAAATATAGTTTTCTTTGAAAATCCATCAAAAGCTATATCCAGACTATCAGCATAGTTCTTGAACTGATCATTCTTGTTTTGAATTGTATCATATGCATTATATATAGAAATAATAGTTAAAATTAAAGCTACTATTCCTATATATACATTCAACACCATTAAGATAATGGTCAACACAATATTTATTAAAGGGCTAATTAATATCGCCATATTTTCTTTTCTAAAAATTTTATTCATTATTAACCTTACCTTTTCTAATGTCATATCTCATATTTGTAAACAAATCTAAGAATCCAAAAAACATTATAAATATATACATTCTTAGTATTACGAGTAAAATTATCCAATATATTATTCTTGTAATTTTTCCAAATCTCATTTCTAAAAAATAATCTATATATGATAATCCATTGAAAAATAGAAGAGCTTTAGATACTGCAGAAATGTTTTCTGCTACAACTTCAAGTCCGGAACCCGGTATAGCAGCTATTACGATAAATATTATATAAACCAGTAATAGGTATCTAAAATTTTTATTCAATGTTAATCTATTAATCTTTGTGCTGTAAAATATATTAACACCTGTTTTTTTCATAATAAATATTGAAATTATTAGATTTGTAAAACTAATCACTAATGAATATATTAAAAAAATTGCTGGAAGTACTCTAAATAAATCATTTACCGTCTTTTTAAAATATACTATATATTCTTTAACCATCTCTGGTGTAAAATTGATATCATTTGAAATAACTTTTTCAATATTATCGATAGATGCCATAATAGTATTGTTCATTGCTTGAATTGGATTTTCATTTGTTATTAAATAATAAGCTAATAAACTGAGCAATATAATCCCAAAACTCACAATTCCACTAATACCAACTATCTTTCCTATTGGCATTCTTTTCTTCATGCAATAAGCCGAAATTGAAGATATCGCTACTATCATAATCATTTGCAAAATTAAACCTTCTAAGCCAACTATAAAATAAGCTGGAATAGCGGTAATTATTAAAGATAAAATATATTCTTTAATTCCATACTTATATAGCACTACAATAAACGGCGCTGCAATCAATATATTTTCAAATCCTGACATTTTAAAAAAGAAAAGTATAATATTTGCTATAACCGCTGTCATAACGATATTTAGTATATCTTCAATCTTTTGTTTATTAAACATAATTACTCCATTCTATTAGATTATTATATCAAAACTGGAGCAAAAATTCATTATAACACGCCATTATCATCACTTTTTTTAGTATTTTCTTCTATATATTTATTCATAAAAAATGATAGCAATGATTTATTTTCACAATTTTTAATTTCAAAATTATTAGCTTCTATATTCTTAACAGTTTCACCAATCATATCTAAAACTTTCTTATTAATTTCTTCATCAAACTTATAAGTAAATATCCTTTGTTTAGCATCTAAATCAGTAAAATATAAACTCATAGTATCTATCTCTTCCCCTTTTGTTATCTTATACAAATATGCATACAAATTAATTTGATTAAAATAATCATTCAAGGATGGGTGGTTTCCTTCTTCATCAGGTGGATTTCCAGTTTTAAAGTCCATTATATGAGTTTTTCCATCTTTTTCATAAACCATATCGATATTACCATTTATTAGATAGTCATTTGTAGAAAAGGTAATAGCAAGTTCAGACTCTTTTGGAGTACCAATATCACAAAGATTTTCAATATAAAGATTAACTTCTTTTATAGCTCTATCTACATCTTCTTGTGTAAATTCAATAGCACCTTCTCTAAACTTTTGTCTAGCTTTTACCGTAACTAAATCTCTTATATCTTTTATTTCAATATTTTCTATTTTATTTTTATTTATAGATTCAATACTTTCATGGACCAAACTACCATAAAACAATGACTTTGTCTTAGGAAATGTAAATTTCAATTTTCTTCTATAATAGTAGTCCATTGGACATTTGTTATATACTGAAATATCAGTTGTATATGAATATTGTGATTTTACAGTATTTTCTTTTTCCTCATCTGCTTCAATATTTAATTCGCTTATTTTAGTTTCATTGACATCATCTAATAAATATTCTAAATAGTTTTCTTTGTTTTTATTAAATTTTTCGCCTTTATCATGAGTAAGTATCAATAAATCTTTAGCTCTTGAAAAACCTGTATAAAACTTTCTAGAAAAATCTAAAATATTGATTAATTTTACTGGTTCATAATCACTATTTATCCCAAACTCTTCACTTAAATTATTTAATATTCTATCTAACGGACTAATATATTGATTATATGGTTCATCTCCCATAGAACCCATAAATACAACAGGATACTCCATACCCTTTGAAGCATGAATAGTCAACATAGAAATACTATTAATATCAGGAATCTTTGTTTCCTCTTCAAATTCGGATATTTTTTGATTTCTTATAAAATCTATAAAATCGTAGAAAAATGTATTTACAAAATTCTCTATATTTAATTTGTTAATTTCAAATATTTGATTTGCTATTTGATATTTTTGAAGTAATTCCAAATATCTAGAAATGTTTTTTGCTCTATGTTCATCTTTCATATATGAATAAAATGGATCATAAGCAAAAAGTCTATAATAGATATCGTATATATTTAATGAAAAATCATCACTTAAAATATATCTACTCATTCTATTTACAAAATCTTGAATCTCATCATTTCTAAGCATTATCTTATATGTTTTTTCATATTCTCTATCTAAAAAAGCTTGAATATCAAATCCTCTTGATATTTTCATTCTATCGATTGCAGGTTTAAAAATTGAATAAATAATTCCTATAAGTTCTAATACTTCTTTCTTAGATAAAAGAGTCTTGGTAGTTGGCGTATAAACCCCAATCCCTCTTTGTTTTAAATAAGTCTTTAATTTACTAGCTTGCGGTGAATTTATTGAATTAAATAATATTGCGACTTCATTGTAATTATTTATAGCTTTGTTTCTTTTTAAATCCTGAATAGTTTGAAATATTTCTTCTTTCCATTCATCTTCATTATTTGAAACACGTTTTATTACTCTATCTTCACCAGACACTTTTGCAGAATAAAGTAATTTACTAAATCTATACGGCTTTAATTCGGGATGTTTTTCAATTAAATCTTGCATGTATTTTGAATAAAACTTTATTATGCTATCTTCTGATCTATAATTTTGTTGAAGTTTAATAATCTTGACATCTGGAAACAACTTGTCAAATTGTAATATATTCTTTACACTTGCTCCTCTGAATCTATAAAGACTTTGATCATCATCCCCTACAACACATATATTTTGATTTTCATTTAGTAAATCTAAAATTATTTTTTCTTGAACAGTATTTGTATCTTGGTATTCGTCAATTAAAATATAATTAATTTGTTCTTGTAGTTTTCTTCTAACTTGTTCATTCTCATGAATCAGTTTATATGTATAGAAAAGTTTATGAGAAAAATCAATCATATTATATGCTTCAAGTATAGTTTCGTATTGCTTAGTTATATTTAATAATATCTGATTGATAGAATCACTAGATTTTCTTTCTAAAATACCTTCTTCACAAACTTTATCTACTATTTTAGCGATATTATTTATTTCTGTATTTAGATTTATTACTTTTGAATATCCCGGTATTTTTCTAAAATAGTTTATATTTTTTCTTATTAAATACTTTTGTTCTACCTCATCTATCTGGGTATAGCCTTCTCTTAGAGACAAATGTATTAAATTATCTCTTAAAATTTTATCGCAAATCGTATGGAAATTACCTATGTGCATATCATTGACATCTTTTTGAATTCCATATTCTTTAAATTTTATAGAAAGTCTATCTATCAATTCATATGCTGCTTTATTAGTAAATGTTGAAATCATTATTTCACTTGGATCAATATTCTTTTCTCCGACCATATATAAGACTCTTTCAACTAAAGTGAAAGTCTTCCCAGTACCTGGCCCTGCGATTATCAGAACTGGTCCATCTATTGTTTTTATTGCTTGTTCTTGTTGAAAATTATATTTCATATTACCAACCTTCATTAAACTACATTTAAACTTTCATTTAATATTTTCTATATTTTATCGTATTATTTTGAAAATATTTAATTCCATATATATATATAGTATATATTATAACTTTATTTAATAAGATAGGATTGATTCGTATAAACGATTCAATCCTATTATATATATATTATTTATTCATTCTCTTAATAAACTCTAAAACTAAATCTATAAAGTATTCTGACGCTGCTTCACCTGCATCTATTACTTCTTGTTCTGATAATTCAACATCTGAAATACCTGCTGCTAAATTTGTAACCAATGTAATACCAGCCACTTTCATCCCCATATGTCTTGCAGCTAAAGACTCAATTCCTGTTGACATACCAACAGCATCTCCTCCTAAAAGTCCAACCATTTTAACTTCTGCTGGAGTTTCATATTGAGGTCCAGAAAATTGACAATATACTCCATTCTGTATAGGAAGTCCTTTTTCTTTAGCAATTTCTTCAATTAAATCACCATACTCTTTATTATATACTTCTGTCATATCAGGGAATCTTGTACCCAATTCTTTAATATTTTGTCCTATTAATGGTGATTCCACAAATTGAACTATGTGGTCTCTTATAATCATTAAATCTCCAATATTAAAATTTTTATTTACACCACCAGCTGCGTTTGTAACAATTAAAGTTTTGGCACCCATAAGACCCATTAATCTTGTTGGTAACACTATGTCTTGAGCTGTATACCCTTCATATCTGTGAACTCTTCCTTGCATAATAACAGTTGGAACACCATGAATGTGAGTAAATACAAATCTACCTTTATGGCCTGGCGCTGTGGATACAGGAAAAGCTTTAATTTCTCTATATGATATTTCTGCTTCCACTTCCACTACATCTGCAAGTTTACCCAAACCTGACCCAAGAGTGATTGCAAGCTCAGGCTTAAAATCAATCTTAGATTTCAAATCTTCATATGCTGTCATCAATCTTTCGTATGCTTTATTTTCCATATTTTCTCCATTAAATTAATTCTTTAATATCAGTATATTCTAATCCTAAATCCTTGGCAACTTGTTTGGCAGTCATCTTACCTTTAAATGTATTAAATCCATTTCTAAGATCTTCATCTTTTTCAATTATTTTCTTAAAATCACCACTAGCTATTTTACTTGCATATCTTATAGTTGAATTCGTAAGTGCATGGGTTGAAGTATGTGGTACTGCACCCGGGATATTAGCTACAGCATAATGAATAACTCCTTCTTCCACATATACTGGATCGCTATGTGTAGTAACTCTATCAATAGTTTCAAATATTCCACCTTGGTCTACTGCAACGTCAATAATTACAGAACCTGGTTTCATAGATTTAACCATTTCTCTTGTTACAAGAGTCGGAGCTTTAGCGCCTCCTGGTAATAAAACTGCACCAATTACCATATCAGACATAGCAACTGCTTCCGCTATATTTTTTTTGTTAGAAACTAAAGTTTGAACATCAAGTCCAAATAAATCATCTAAAGCTCCCAATTTTTCAGGATTTCTTCCCATAAGTATAACTTTTGCACCTAGACCAATAGCGATTTTAGTTGCATTTTGTCCTACATTACCACCACCGATAATAGTAATTGTACCTCTTTCAACTCCTGGTACACCACCTAAAAGCACTCCGGAGCCGCCATTTTGTTTTTGTAAATATTGAGCACCTAAAATTGGAGCCATACGACCAGCTACTTGTGACATAGGCATAAGAAGTGGTAAATGTCCTGGGGTTCCAATTGTTTCATAAGCTATTGCAGTAACTTTTTTATCTAAAAGTTCTTGCGCTAATTCTAAATCTGCAGCTAAATGGAAATATGCATATATGATTAAACCTTCTCTAAAATACTTAAACTCTTCCTTCAATGGTTCCTTAACTTTCATAACCATATCACATTCCCAAACTGTATCTACATCACAGATAATAGCCCCTTCATCTTCATATTCTTTATCTGAAATGCCAGAGTCTACACCCGCTCCCTTTTCAATATACACTTCGTGACCTTCGTGAACTAGAGTTGTAACTCCCGCAGGGTTAATTGATACTCTATGCTCTTGATTCATTATTTCTCTAGGAATTCCTATTTTCATAATTATCCTTTCTTTGTTTTTATAATTTATCTATATATTTATTGTATAGTAAAATATTAAAATCACAAAATTTTTAAATCTAATTATACCAATCCTAGAATAATTAGTTTTAAAAATACAAAAGGTGGTGTGTCAGAATGACTAAATTTCTGATACACTACCTTTTTTTTCTGATTCTTTGATGTTTACTTAATCATAAACTTTTGGTTTTAATAGAAATTTTTAGTTTTTTTTAGTTTTTGGCAA
>JAEZZN010000005.1 GCA_023418535.1 Bacillota bacterium
TTTAGTAAAAAAATTGAAATTTAAATCCATACATTATAATATAATGAGTATATATTTTAAGTGAGGTATATATGAAAAAAATTATATTATTATTAATTGTAATATTTTCTTTAGTATCTTGTTCAAACAAGAACTTGGATTCTATAGAAGAAACTAAAGTGGAAACAAAGGAAGAAACTAAAGTAGAAACAAAAGAAGAAAATAAACAAGAAACAAAGGAAACACAAGGAGATAAAATGGGTTTAAACCAAATCGAAGGATTTAGAGAAGGAAATATTAAGGCAAAAATGACTACAAATATGGGAGAAATGGAAATCATTCTATTTCCAAATGTTGCACCAAAAGCTGTTGAAAACTTCGTTACAAAAGCAAAAGAAGGTTACTATGAAGGTGTTACATTCCATAGAGTAATCGAAGGGTTTATGATACAAGGTGGTGATCCATTAGGTACTGGAACAGGTGGAGAATCTATTTGGGGAAAACCATTTGAAGATGAATTTGACATGAATTATAGACATTTTTATGGTGCTTTATCAATGGCAAATGCAGGACCTTCAACAAACGGTTCACAATTTTTTATAGTTACAGCAAAAGATAATGTTTCAGATGATATAATTTCTCAAATGAATGAAATAGGTGCAGAAGGTGGGTATCCTGAAGATATAGTAAATGCATATAAAGAAAAAGGTGGAGCATATCATTTAGATGGAAAACATACAGTTTTTGGACAAGTAGTTTCTGGAATGGATGTAGCAGAAAAAATATCTCAAGTTAAAACCAATGAATCAGACAAACCGCTAGATGATGTAGTGATTGAAAAAATAGAAATAGAAGAATAGAATATAATATTATAAATAAAATAAGGTAGTATTTCAGAATATATCTGAGATACTACCTTTTTCTGATCTATTTTATTATTGTCTAACCAAAATTCTTTTAAAAGATTGATTTAAAATTATAAGAATTACTACAAATATTAGTATTTCAGGTCCGATATAAGTAATATTATAAAGGAATGAATTTCTTGCATTTTCAAGTGTAAATATATTTGCTGGATCTACTGCGAAAAATATCATTCCAGATAAGAAATGACATACAAATTTTAATAGATAAGCAATGATAATAAATGGAATATAACCTTTAATATCTGATTTGTTTTTTAATACATTTATTCCAGATAGTCCCATAAATGCATAAGCTAGTGGATAGTCTAAAATATATTGTATTGGTCCTAAAATAGTTCCACCAAATATCATAACAGATAATATCGAATAAACTGCCCCAACTATTATTCCTGATACAAAACCCCATCTTATAGCAAATACTATAAGAGGAAGCATACCAAATGATACAGATCCGCCTTGTGGCATTGTAAACAACTTGAACTCTCCTAAAACAAGAGCAAGAGCAATCATAATACCAGCTTCTACTATCATTTGAGTTGAAAATAAAGTTTTCTTAGCATTATTGTTTTCCATAATACCTCCATAAATAAAAAAAGACGCTAATATAGCGTCTTGCCAACTTTCCTACGCTATCATTATATAGATCAGGTCAAGGGTTCTTCTCAGCTTTCGCGCCCCTAGTGACTACCTAATCTTACTATATAATCTGTAAAAATACAAATTATAGAAATAACAATAATAATTAATATTAAGATTGAAAAAATCATAATTTTTACATATTTATCTTTTAGTTTATATATAGAATATTCAATTGTTGACATATATATATTTTTTGTATATACTTGTAATTTTACATTAATTCTCGATTGGTATATAATTATATTGGGAGGATTATATGTATAATATAGGCGATAAAATAGTGTATGCAGTACATGGAGCTGGAACAATTGTAGATATTCAAGAGATAGAAATATTAAATAATATAGAGAAATATTA
Source organism: Bacillota bacterium (assembly GCA_023418535.1). The sequence continues at coordinate 1,902 of JAEZZN010000005.1, forward strand.
TATATTACTATTACCAATTAATGATATCAAGATCTCTATACCTGAAAGCGAAATAAATAGTGGTAAAATAAGACCGATTATCACGAAAGCAGAAGGTGAAAAAGTTATGGAGATTTTAAGATCAGAAAAAACAATGATGTCATCAAATTGGGGTAAAAGATATAGAGAGAATTTAGAACAACTCAAATCAGGTGATATATTTGAAATAGCTGACATAGTAAGAAATTTAACTATTTTAGATAACGAAAAAAGTCTCTCAGCATCTGAAAAGAAGATGCTAAATGATGCAAAAAGAGTTATGGTATCTGAGCTAGTAATAGTAGGTTCAATAACTAAGGAAGAAGCGTCAGAAATGATAGATGAAGCAATTACACTTTAAGGAGGTAGAATGAAAAAATATCTACGAATCCTAATGGCAATTGCGGGGCTTGCATTAGGTTATGTTGTAAGTGACATAATATTAGATAGCAATATTGTAAAAATTAATAATGGATATATAGAAATTGCTATATATACAATTGGAATATTAATTTTTGGTATATTACTGTATTTAATTGCTCCGCCGATTTTTTATAGAATAGAGAAGCTTATTGATAATATTGAACGACAAATATTGGACCAACAAAGGAAATTAACACTTATAGGTTTATTGGGAATTATTACTGGAATTATTATTGCGTTTTTATTAAGTTTACCTATATCATTATTAACTTTGTCTCCAATATTTAAAATAATTATTAATATAGTTTCTGTACTAATGTATTATATAATGGCAGTTTTAGGATTTAGATTTGCAATAAAATATGAATCAGACATTGTTTCAATATTTTCAAGAATGAAAACTAATAAAAATGAAGAAAATTATGATAAAATATCTAAGTCTAGCAATATAAAGACAAATAATAAAATTATAGACACATCTGTTTTAATAGATGGAAGGATTAAACAAATTGCTGAAACTGGATTTTTAGAAGGAGACATAGTAATACCTAATTTTGTATTAGAAGAGCTTCAATTAATAGCAGATTCAGCGGATGATTTAAAAAGAGAAAGAGGAAGAAGAGGTCTTGATATTGTAAAAGAGTTGCAAAATTCTGATATAATAAATGTTGTAATCGAGAAAAAAGATTACAAAGATCTAAAAGAAGTAGATATTAAATTGCTTAAATTAGCAAATGAATCTAGAGCGATAATAGTTACAAATGACTACAATTTAAATAAGTTAGCTAAAGTTCAAAATATTAAAGTTTTAAATATTAATGATTTAGCTAATTCTGTTAAAACTGTAGTTATACCAGGTGAAAGAATGCTTGTAAATATTATTAAAGAAGGAAAAGAAAAGAAACAAGGTCTTGCCTATCTTGAAGATGGTACTATGATTGTTGTAGAGGAAGGAAAAGACTTAATTGGTAAGGAAGTTGAAGTAATGGTAACTACTGTTTTACAAACTTCAGCTGGTAAAATGATATTTACTAAAACAGTTTAAGGAGAAAATATGAAGAAAAATGTAATTAGAGTAGTAGCGTTGATTATAGCGGTACTATTACTAGTAGGAACATTAGGATCAGTTATTAATTTAGTAAGAGCTGAATCACTTGATATAAACAAAGGTGTATATGTATACGGAGCCGGTTTAACTCAAGAAGAAGCAGAAGAAACAAAAACTTTATTAGGAATAGAAGATAAAAACATAGGATATATTAGAATAAAGGGAGAAGATTCTCTTAAATATATTAATGAAAACAACAATGATTCCCAAATGATTTCATCTATTTTCGCAAAGAAAAATAATGATGATGTAGTTAGGGTTGAAGTTATGACTCCTCTTATGATTACGGATGTAAGTTCATTACAGTATTCTAATGCTGCTATTACAGCAGGTGTTAAAGGATTAGATATTAAGGTTGCATCAGTTACTCAAGTTACGGGGACATCAGCATTAACAGGTGTATATAAACTTATGGAAGTATTAGGTCAAGAAGTTGATACTGAGAGAACAAAAGCTGCTAATGAAGAAATAGAAACTATAAATGTCATAGCTAAAGAACATAAAGATGATGAGAACTTTAATAAAGAAGATTTAAATAAAGCCGTAGTTGAAGGAAAACAACAACTAATCAATATTAAAGAATTAGATGGAAATGTTGTAGCAGAACAAGTTGAAAATGTTACAAATAATGTAATTAAAGATAATAATCTTCAAAATGTATTAAATAATAATGATGTTCAAAATTTAGTAATGATGTTTACAAACTTTATTAATATTGAAAATTTGAATATTAATGAGACTAAAGATCAATTAAATTATTTAAAAGAAAATGCTGCAAATCTTGCAAAAGAAGAACTTAAAAAAGTGAAGGAATTTATAGATACAGATGCTGGAAAAGAATTTATAAATAATTTGCAAGGAAGCTTAACAAAAGAAAATTTAGAAGAACTTTTAAATAATGCAAAAGAAGGATTGAATTCTAAAGAAGTTCAAGATGCTTTAAATGGTATAAGAGAAAATTTAAATACTGAAAATATTAAAAATTATATAGATGATATATCAGGTCAATTAGGTAATGATGCTGGTGGATTTTTCAATTCAATAACAAATTTCTTCAGCAATATATTTGAATCTATTGTTAATTTCTTTAGCAATTTATTCAATTAACATAAAATTAGTAATATTATAAAATTTATGATATAATATCAAGGCGTTGATATCAATCATCATAGGAGGAATAATGAGCGAATATATATTAAGTGCACAGATTAGAGAAGCAAGTGGATCAAATGCTTCAAAAAAATTAAGACAAAAAGAATTAGTTCCTGCAGAACTATACCAAAGAGGTAAAGAAAATATTAGTTTACAAATAGTAGAAAAAGAATTAGATAAGATTGTAAACGAAGCAGGTACTTCAGCTATTATAAAATTAATGGTAGATGGTGAAGAACACAATGTGTTAATAAGAGATTTCCAAAAGCATCCTTACAAAAATCTATATTTACATGTAGACTTTTTAGGAGTAAATATGAACGAAGCTATTAAAGTTACAGTTCCAATTGTATTACTTAATAGAGACAATGTTCGTGTACAACCATCAGTATTATTACAACAATTAGAAGAAATTGAAATTGAAACATTACCAAAACATATTCCATCACATGTAGAACTTGATGTAGAAAATATGGAATATAATGATTCATTCTTAGTAAAAGATTTAGATATTAATAATGATGAAAACATCACAGTTTTAACAGATCTTGAAGAACTTATTGTAGTATTACAAGAACCACAAGAAGAAGTTATAGATGAAGATGCTGAAGAAGTTGATCCAGCAGATGTTGAAGTAATTGGTGAAAAAGAAGAAGAAGAAACTGAAGAATAATTTTTTACTAACGGCTAAACTTAAAGTTTAGCTGTTTTATTTTAAACAAAATTTGTTATTTCTTGATATAATTATAAATGGAGGATAAGCATGGAAAAAATATTTGATATAGTTATTACTACAGTTTTTGGCTTAGAATCAGTTGTTAAAAAGGAATGCGAGAAATTAGGATTTGACAATCTTATAGTACAAAATGGAAAAATAGAGTTTAAGGGAAGTCAAAGAGATATAGTAATAGCTAATTTGTGGCTTAGAAGTGCCGAGAGAGTATTTATTAAACTTATAGAATTTGACGCCTTATCCTATGATGATATTTATGATAATGTGAATGCTTTTAATTGGGAAGCTTACTTAAGTGAAGATGGAAAATATATAGTTCAAGGCAAATCACAGAAATCAAAAATGCATTCTATTTCGGATAATCAATCTATTACTAAAAAATCAATTATTGATAGATTACAAAAAACATATAATAAAAAATGGTTTGATGAAACGGATGAAGAATATAAAATTCATATAAATATATTTAATGATAAAGCAACAGTTTTATTAGATACATCAGGAACTGGGTTGCACAAAAGAGGTTATAGAACAAGTCAAAATCAGGCACCTATAAAAGAAACTCTAGCAGCAGCTTTAGTTCAACTTTCAAATTGGAATGGAGATACTCCATTTGTTGATCTATTTTGCGGATCTGGAACGATTCCTATTGAAGCGGCTTTAATAGCTAAAAATATTGCTCCAGGAATTTCTAGAGATTTTGATTTTAATTATTGGAAATTTATAGATAAAAATATATATAAAGAAGAAAAAATTAAAGCATATAAATCTATTAATGATAAAAAACTTGATATTATGGGGTTTGATATAGATTATGACGCTGTTCAAATCGCTATTTCAAATTCGATAAACGCTGGTGTAGATGAAGATATAAAATTTGTTATAAAAGATGTAGCAAAAGTTGGATTAAAAAATAATTTTGGTACAATAATATCTAACCCACCATATGGTGAGAGAATGGGTGATGAAGATACTTTAAATCATATTTATAAGACATTATCAATTTTGCACAAAAAATTAACCACATGGTCGTTTTATTATGTAACAGCTGATAAAAGTTTTGAAATAAATATTGATGCCTTAAGTGATAAAAAAAGAAAATTATATAATGGTAGAATTGAAGTAGATTATTATCAGTATTATGGTCCAAATCTATTGATTTAGGAGTTTTTATGCCAAATAAATTAAGAATAGAAAATTTTACAAGATTAACAGAAGGAGTTAATTTTAGATTTTTAGATTCCATGGATGATTTGGTTAGAATTAGAGATGGAAATGGTGAAATTCTTTTTGAAAATAAATCAATGCGAAATATTGTTTCTGAAATGATTAAAGATGATAAAAGGGTTGTTCGTTCAGCAGAAATGTTTTTTGAACTCTATAGTGGAGATATCAAATCTAAAGTTACTATGGAAAGAGAAGTAGAAATATTTGGAAAATTATATGCTGTTAAGGCTTCTCCTATATTTGATAAAGAAAGTATAGTTGAGGGATATATTGAGGTATACAGAGATATATCACTTGAAAGAAGCATTACCAAGCAACTATATAATACAAATAGAAAAATATATAATGATATTTTACTTGCAAAAAATATTCAAAAAAGTATATTACCTAAGGTGAAAAATTTTCAAAATTTAGAATTTGAATGGTCACATATTGCTTCAGAAGATTTATCAGGCGATTTATTTGATATAGTAGAAATTGATGAAAATAGGGTAGGTATATATATTGCCGACGTCGTTGGTCATGGCATATCAGCATCTATAATGACGATGTTTATTAGACAAAGTATGAGGCGAATCTTACAGGAAAATCACAAATTAAATCCTGAGGAAGCAATACTTGAATTAAAAGAGATGTTTAAACAATTAGATTTAGATATAAATCAATATTTTAGTATAGTTTATATGTTGATTGATTTAAGTGAGAATATGGTTAGTTATGTAAATGCAGGCCATAATTGTATGCCTATATTATTTAATGATAAACGAATTGCAATTATGCATAACAAAGGAAAATTAATATCAAATTTATTTGAAAATGTAAGTTATAATCAAAAAAATATTAAATTTAACGAAGGTGATAAAATTTTATTATATACTGATGGATTAACAGATACTCAAAATTTTAGAAATCAGTACTTTGATGAAAATAAATTAATAAAATGGATTCAAGAAAATAAAAATGAAGATAATATTGTTGAAAAATTAGTAAAAGAATTAGAAACATTCAGAGAATTTGAACAAAATGATGATATAGCAATTTTATTAATAAAAAAGAAGGGAATGTAAAATGAAATTAAATTTAGAACATAGTTTATATTTAGACAAATTATCTAATATAAAAGACGAAGTAATTAAAGCAAATAAACAACTTCTTGCTAAAGAAGGTGAAGGAAATGATTTTCTAGGATGGATAGATTTACCTGTTGATTATGATAAAGAAGAGTTTGAAAGAATTCTTAAAGCTGGAGAAAAAATAAGATCAAATTCTGATGTGATTTTAGCAATAGGTATTGGTGGTTCTTATTTAGGAGCAAAAGCTGTATATGAAGCACTTGTAAATCCGTATGAAAAGAAAAAACCAGAATTAATATTTGCTGGAAATAATTTATCATCAACTGAAATCTATGAAATAAAAGAATATCTTAAAGATAAAGATTTCTCTATTAATGTTATATCTAAGTCTGGAACAACTACAGAACCAGCAATTGCATTTAGAGTCTTCAAGGCTTTATTAGAAGAAAAATATTCACCTGAAGAAGCAAGAGAAAGAATATTTGCTACAACTGATAAAGAAAAAGGTGCATTAAAGACATTAGCTACAAATATGGGATATGAAACATTTGTAGTTCCTGATGATGTAGGGGGAAGATTCTCAGTTTTATCTGCAGTAGGGCTACTTCCACTTGCAGCTGTAGGTGTAGATATTAAAAAATTAATGGAAGGTGCACAAGCTTACAGAGAAGAAGTCTTAAATAAAGAATTTGAAGAAAATGGAGCATTACAATATGCTGCAATGAGAAATTTACTTTATAGAGAAGGAAAAGATATAGAAATTCTAGGAGCTTATGAAGAAAAACTAAGATATTTCGCTGAATGGTGGAAACAATTATTTGGAGAATCCGAAGGAAAAGACGGAAAAGGCATATTCCCTGCTTCAGTAATATTTACTACAGATTTACACTCAATTGGACAAATGATACAAGATGGAAAAAGAAATATATTCGAAACTATAATTACTGTAGATAATGTAGATTATGATATTGATATAGAAAAAGATGAAGAAGATTTAGATGGATTAAATTATCTAGTTGGAAAGACTGTAGATGAAGTTAATAAAGTGGCTTCTTTAGCTACTATAAAGGCACATGTTACAGGAAATGTACCAAATATGATATTAAATTTAGATAGAATAGATGAATATAATTTAGGAAAAATGATATATTTCTTTGAATATGCAATTGCTGTGTCAGGATATGTTTTAGGGGTAAATCCATTTAATCAACCAGGAGTAGAAGAATATAAGAAAAATATGTTTACAATGTTAGAAAAACCAGGATATTAGGAGAAAGAATGAGTAATTTAGATAAAAAGAATAAATATTCAATGGTAGAGTTGACCGAAATAACAAAGAAAGCTCTTTCAGAAAGAGGGGTAGAGCTTTCTGATATAGCGGAAATAGTGTACGAGTTACAAAAACCATATATACCAGATTTATCAATGGAGTTTTGTATGTATAGCTTGAATAAAGTTTTAGAAAAGCGTGAAGTTATAAATGCTGTACTTACAGGGATAGAAATTGATAAATTAGCAGAAAAAGATCTTATTGCTGATCCTATTTTATCAATAATTAAATCTGATGAAGGTTTATATGGAATCGATGAAATTTTACCTTTATCAATTGTTAATTTATATGGTTCAATAGGTTTAACTAATTTTGGTTATCTAGACAAAAGAAAAATAGGTATTATAGATAAATTAGATAAAGAAAAAAATGGAAAAGTAAATACTTTCTTAGATGATATAGTTGCAGCGATTGCAGCAGCTGCAGCATCTAGAATTGCTCACAGTAGCAAACAACCAAATTTATCATATTATGACTAAAAAATATTATGCAGTTAGAAATGGACGAAAAGTAGGAATATTTGAAACTTGGGAAGAAACAAAAGCACAAGTTATTGGATATAAAAATGCTATATACAAATCATTTAAAACTTTAGAAGAAGCAAAGGCGTTTATTGATAATGAAGATATTAATAAATTTGATTTTAATAATATAGATGAAGATGAGTGTATAGTATATGTAGACGGATCGTATAATATTTCTAAAAAAACAGTAGGATACGGTATTGTTTTTATAGACAAGGAAGATACCTTAGAGATAAATGGTGCCCTAGAAGAGGGGCTTTATACAGAACAAAGAAATGTAGCAGGAGAAGTTTATGGTTCTATAGAAGCTATAAATCTTGCTATTGAGAAAAAAAAGAAAAAAATATATATCCATTTTGATTATATGGGTATTAAGGCTTGGGCTGAAGGTAAGTGGAAAACAAATATAGAACTTACTAAAAACTATAAAAAATTTGTTGAAGAAAAGAAAAAAGAAATCGACATTTATTTTATAAAAGTTAAGGCTCATTCTAATGATAAATTTAATGATATGGCTGATAGTCTTGCAAAGGCTGCGGTTGGTATAAAATAATAAAATCTATGGATTTTGATTTAATATCAAATTCCATAGATTTTTAATTTGTTAAATAAATTCAAATAACGATCTTCTAGAAATTCTAAAAAAAGAATATACAGATTTTATAAATAAATCAATATTTGCTTTTTTGTAATAATTATCATCAACAATATAAGGAAGAATTTCTCTTGCATCGCCTTCAAATACAGTGTGTTTATTTAAAATTTGAGAAATTTCATCTGGTTTATATTTATATGCTGGCTTATCTGCTAAATATCCTAAATATTGCAATATATAAACTGCAAATTCTACACATGTAAAGGTGTTTTTCACATAAATTCCCTTTGTTATAGGATATGTAAGAATTGAATAAAGATTATACATATATTCTGGATTATATAGCATTTCATTAATTACATTTTTAATCCATTTATACTGATAATCAGTTATTTCAATTTTAAGTACTTTAATTGGCGTTGGAATATTTTTTCTTAAAGTATATCTATCTAGACTCTCTTCAACTAGTCCACCAAGTAAAAATCCATTGTATTGAGGTCTACCATAAGCATAAATATGACTAAAGTCTTCTTCTAAACTAACAGAAACATGTGAATAATTCTGTTTACCTATGATTCTAATAGTCTTAGCTACTTTAGTATTTGTTTTAGATAATATTATATATAAATGTTTCATAACTAACTCTTTTCTACTGTATAGTTACAAATTATATCATTTAAAATAAAAAAATGATATACACCCAAAAGGTATATATCATTTTGAAAATACTAAGCTAATTCACTTGTACAATGTGGACATCTTTTAGCTTCGATATTAACTTCTTCCATACAATGCGGACAAGTTTTTGTTGTTGGTTCTGATTTTTCTTCTTCTTTTTTGAATTTATTGAAAGCTTTAACAATTAAGAACATAACGAATGCAATAATTAAAAATGAAATAATATTATTGATGAAATTACCAACAGCAAAGTTAATGTTTCCAACGGATACAACCCAGTCTTTGAAATCAACACCAGCAGTAAATGCGCTTAATAATGGTGTGATTAAATCTTCTACTAGAGAATCAACTATAGCTTTGGAAGCAGCACCTAAAACTACAGCAACTGCCATATCTAATACATTACCCTTTTGAATAAAATCTTTAAATTCTTTTATCATGAAATCCTCCCTTTCCTTTTGAGTATATTATATTGAAGTTTTTATAATAGTCAATTTAAATAATTGATATTTACAAGTTTATATAATAGAATACTAGTTAAGTATGTAAATACAAGTATGAAAGGTAAATTATGAAAAAAAGATTCGTATTATTATTAGCATTTATAATTGCTTTTATTAATTTAAATACAGCTAGTGCGTATTCAATTTTATACGAAGATCAAGCTAGAGCGATATATGCCGCTGATTTAGAAACGGGACTAGAATTTTACAAAAAAAATGAAGATGAAATCTTACCTATAGCTTCAATGTCAAAGATTATGACCTATTTGTTAGCTATGGATGAAGTGAAAAAAGGAACAATTTCACTTGATGATGAAGTTACTATTACAAAAGAAGCTGCTGAATTAAATCAATTTGGTTATTCAAGACTAGAACTTGATGAAGGCGAAAAAGTCAGATTTGAAGATTTAATTTCTGGGATGATGATTGTTTCGGGAAATGATGCAGCAAATGCTGTTGCAATCCATACTTCTGGTTCAATTAAAAATTTTGTTAATAATATGAATAAAAAAGCTAAAGAGCTAGGATTGGAAAGTGCAAATTTTGTAAATCCATCAGGTATTACTGAGTATCCAAAAAATGAAAAAGAAAAAGTTAAATTAAATGTAATGTCTGCTAAAGATTTATATAAATTATCAGTTCATGTTGTAAAGAATTATCCTGAAGTTATGAAATATGGAGAAACCGAAATATTCAATATACCATCAAGAAGTTATAGCGGAGAAAGTACAATTCCATTAAAAGATATTAAATCAAGAGTTGGATTGAAGACAGGAAGTACTCCAGAAGCCTTATATGGATTTACAGGCTTATTTGATATGAAACTAGAAGACGAAACTCAGGATTACAGAATGATTTCAGTAGTAATTGGTGCGGAAACAAAAGAAGTAAGAAATGAACTTACAAGAGAAATATATAATTATGTAACAAATAATTATGTTATGAAAATGGAATTAAATCCAAACATACCACTTATTACTAAAATGGATAGCAGTACAAAACAAAGAGAAATACCACTATATCCTGAAAAAGGTATAAAGAAGTTAATGTCAAAAACTAATTCTATGGATGTGGATTACTCTATTGATGAAACTAAAAAAGCTCCGTATGAAGATGGGGAAGTTTTAGGAAAAGCAACTTTAAGCTATAATGGAGAAATAGTGGATACAATAAATCTAATTAATAAAGGATATGTACCAAAAGCAACGTTTATTGATAATTTTATAGAATCGATATTAGAGTTTTTTGACAAAGTAATATTTCTATTTTAATTAAAAGGAGTTAATTATGAAATATATATTTTTTGATATTGACGGAACATTACTATCGCATGAAGAAGGAATTAGTCCAAGTACAATTGAAGCTTTAACTTTACTTAAAGAAAATCGACATAAGATTTTTATATGTACAGGTAGATCATATGCAGAAATACCAGAAACTATTTATAAATTTAATTTTGATGGTGTGATTGCTGCTGCAGGTGGATATGTTAAATATCAAGATGAAATTATTTACAATAAAATATTACCTGATCATATGGTTGATAATTTAGTATACTTTTTAAATAAATTTGATATACCATTTGTTCTTGAAGGCGAAACTATGGTATATACAAGAAAAGATGCTATATATGCAGGTCATGAGCATCTTGAAAGACTTAGAGAAAAGAAAGAAGAAACAAAATACGAATTTTCTGCAATAGATTTTATAATACCAAGAAAACATAGTATTGAAGAGTATTTTGAAAATAGAACAAATATTAATAAATTAACGGTTTATGCTGATTCTTATGAACAATTAGTAGATTTAGAAAAAGTAATTGATAAAGATTATTATATTATAAAATATGAAACAGCTGGAGAGTTATTAGTAAAAGGTATAAATAAATTTACAGGAATAGAAAAGATGTTAAAACATCTTGATGTTTCAGTAGAAGATACTGTAGCTATTGGAGATAGTTTAAATGATTATGATATGGTTGAAAGTTGTAAAATAGGTATAGCGATGGGGAATTCATCTCAACATTTAAAAGATATTGCGGATTATATTACAACAGATGTAGATGATGATGGAATATATAATGCTATGAAACACTTTGAACTTATATAAAAAATAAATATAAAATAGACCTAAAGTATAGATGTATCTATATCTTATAGGTCTATTTTTTTTAGAATTATAAATGTTTTTTTATAAATTTATTTTTCATAAATAATATTAAGATAACTGACAGTATTAAAGCCATAGATACATCTGTTAAATAGTGCGCTCCATCCATAATTCTTGCGTATTGTGTTGAAATAGTAAATATTACAGGAAATATTATACTAAAAACTTTTATGAATTTATTTTTGATATTAAATACATCATTAAAATATATAAAAACTAATGATGTTGCAGCCGATGATGTATGACCTGATGGAAAAGATTTAAATGCATCAGAAGCTGGGAATCCATTTATTTGCCACCAATCAGTAAAAAGTGAAAAATTTTGTTCATAATAAATTGAGAAAAATCTTTGTCTACCCCAGATGTTTTTCATTAGATTAAATACTATAAAAATAGAAATTATAGAGCAAATAATGAATAAACAATATTCTAAAGCTGTATCATCTATTAAATATTTTGTGAATTTAAATATCGAAAATATTATTATAATATAAGCTAAAAATATTCCTAAACTATAAAATATATTATTTATACCAAAATAGCTTAAAATTGTAGTAGAAGATACTATAGGGAAAGCTATACTAATTATTAACAATAAAACTTTAAATATATTATTTAAATTTTCCTTATTTTTCAAATATATTAATGATGAACTGCTCATGAGTATTACCATAGGAATTTCAGCTGTTATTTTGAAAAAATTAGGAAATATATCGCCATGTGCATATAGTCTTTGATTTATTGATAAATCAAAGAAACTACCAATTAACATACATATCATTGCATATACTAATAGTATATACATTATCTTATCTTTGTTTTTAATCATAATTCCTCCGTGAATTTTTAGAATATCAAATTATTAGCTATTTTGCAATTATATTGTGATATCTTTTATCTTTTTGATATAATTATTCATAGAGGTTAAAATGAAAATTAGACTTATTGATTACAAGAAAAAAGCTGAGCAATTTTATGAGATTGGAAAATACGAAAAAGCAGATGAACTGTTTGATAGAGCTTTGAAGTATTCGAATGATGCAGAAAAAATAGATATCTTATTTGCTCAAGCATTAATGAATGATGAAATTGAACAATATGATAAAGCTTTAGATAAATTTAAGAGTGTAGCAGAAATAGATCCCTATGAACCAGGGGCATATTATGGAATGGCTATGGAGTTTGAAAAGTTAGAGGATTATGATAATGCTATTAAATATTATAAAAAAAGTATAGAGTTAAATCCTTCATATGATAGGGCCTTATTCTTTCTTGCAAATCTATATGACAATTTAAATCATTATGAAAAAGCAATAAAATATTATAATGATGTGTTAAAATTAGTAGATGATGATTTTATGGCTTATAATAATTTAGGAGCAATCTATGAGAATACAGACAGATTTGAAGAGGCTTTAAAAGTTCTCAACAAATCTATTGAGATTGAACCAAATTATTTTAGATCATATTTTAATAAAGGTGTAGTTTATGGAAGATTAAAAGAGTACGACAAAGCCATAGAACAATATAATGAATCTATAAAAAGGAATCCAGGATATAGTTTTAATTATTTAAATTTATCAGCATTATATATTGAAAGAAATATGTATCAAAAATCTGTTGATATATTAAATAAGGGAATCAAAAAAGCGGAAGATAATCTAGCTAATTTATATTATAATAGAGCGTGTTCTTATATAAAGATGGGAATAATTAATCTTGCAATAAGAGATTTAACTGAATCCGTAGAAATAAATCCAGATATATCAGAGTATGCAAAAAATGATGAAGATTTTAAAAAAATTAGAAATAGTAAAGAATTCAAAGAAATAGTTGGAGTTTAATGATGATAGTACTAAAGACAAATGAAGAAATAGAAGGAATGAGAAAATCAGGCGAGATTCTTTGTAAAACACATTTAGCGATAAAAGAGATAATTAGACCAGGAATTTCTACAATGCAGGTAAATGATTTTGCAGAAGCTTATATGAAATTTAAAGGAGCTGTACCTGCACAAAAGGGATATCAAGGTTTTCCTTATGCATTATGTACATCTTTGAATGATGTAATTTGTCATGGATTTCCTAAAGAGGATGATATTCTTAAAGAAGGAGATATATTATCTGTAGACAATGTTGTGGAATACAATGGATATTTATCTGATTCTTGCTGGTCATATGCTGTAGGAGAATTAAGTGAAGAAAATCAGCATTTAATGGATGTGACATTAAAAAGTCTGTATTTGGGTATAGATCAAGCATATGAAGGAAATAGACTTGGTGATATAGGAAATGCAATTCAAACTTATGTAGAATCAGAAGGACTTTCTGTTGTAAGAGATTTTGTTGGACATGGAATCGGAAAGGAAATGCATGAGGATCCTCAAGTTCCACACTATGGAGTTAAAGGTCGAGGTAGAAGACTTATAGAAAATATGGTGATTACTATAGAACCTATGGTAAATATAGGTACGTGGAGAATGCGATTAGAAGACAATAACTGGGTCGCTAGAACAAGAGATGGAAAGAATTCATGTCAATTTGAACACACTTTGGTTGTTAAAAAAGGAAAAGCAGATATATTAACAAACCAAGATGATTATAAATTAGATGATGAAGATTTAATTTGGATAAAAAATTATAAGTTTTAGGAGTAAGTATGAGATCGTTACTAGAATTAATTTCACAACATTCAGATGCGAATGCAGTAGTACCATTGATAGCTATAGTAGCAGTTATTGTAATAATACTAATTTATTCATTTGTAAAACCTAAATGGGTAAAATATCTTGTATCAGCTATTGCTTTGGTAATTGGATTAACAATATTTTTTAGAGGATATAAAACTATGCTAGAACCTGCAGGGTTAAGTTTAATTATAGCAGGAACAAAATTTTTAGTATTTGGTATTGTAGCACTTTCTTTTTCTTTAATAATGGATATATTAGATTCTCTAGCGGTATTATTCAAAAAAACTGAAAGTGATAAAAAGGGTAAAAATAAAAAAAAAGATAAAAGAGAAAAAGATTTAGATGTAGACAAAGAAGAAACAAAACTTATTAAAAGTAGAAATAATGAAGAAACTACTGAGGTATCAAGAGAATCTCTTATGGATGAAACTACAGTAATACCAGATAGTGGTTTAATAGGAGATGATACAAAGATTATAGATAGTAGAGAAATAGAAGAAACTACAGAGTTTTTAATTGATGAAGATAAAAATAAGAATCATAGATAAGAAAATAAGAAATATATAGTATGGAGGCCAAATGATAGGAGCTTTTTTCGATATTGATGGCACAGTTATGAGAGAATCAATAATGCTTAAACATTTCAATAAGCTTGTAAAATATGGAATAATAGATGAAGAAGCATATTTGAAAAATCTTAAAGCAAAATATGAAGCGTATGAAAGAAGATACGGTGATTATGATGATTTTATAAGTGAAATGGGAAATGTATATAAAGATAAATTAAAAGGTATACATAAATCTTTGATAATGGAAACAGCGAAACAAGTTATTAGAGAAGGTGGAGATTTAGTATATGCATATACTAGAGATAGGATAAAATATCATAAAGCTAAAGGACATAAGGTGTTTTTTGTGTCTGGTTCTCCAGACTATTTAGTTGAGCTACTTGGTGAAATGTATAATGTAGATGATACTCAAGGAACAGAATATATATTCAAAGATGAAATCTTTACTGGTAAAATTACTCAAATGTGGGATAGTAATTCTAAACAGAGAGAAATTACAAGACTTGTAACTAAGCATGATATTGATATTGATGAGTCTTATGCTTATGGTGATACAAATGGAGATTATTCAATGCTTAAAATGATGAAACATGCTACAGCAATAAATCCATCAAAAAGATTTTTAGAAAAAATAAATTCAGATGAAGAACTCGCAAAAAGAACAGATATCATTGTTGAAAGAAAAGACGTAATATATAAATTAAATCCAGATGTAGAACAATATATACTGTCTGAAAAATAGTCTATTAGATTAGATTTAATATTTAAAATATTAATACAAATTTTGTTTAGGAGATAAGATGAAAAAATTTATAAGGGTTAAACCAAATGGTCCATTAAAGGGAGAAGTCAAAATAGATGGTGCAAAAAATTCTGGACTGAAATTACTAGCAGCTACTTTACTTACAAAAGAAGAGGTTATTATAAGAAATTTACCTAAATTACGAGATGTAGAGGTTATGTTAGATGTTCTAGAGTATTTGGGATCTAAAATAGAAAGACTTGACGATACAAGTGTGAAAATACTAAATGATAATATAAAAGATTATATTACACCACTTGACCTTATGAATAAAATGAGAGCATCATTTGTTGTTACAGGACCTTTACTTTCAAGATTTGGTAGAGCAATAACATATATGCCTGGTGGATGTAGTATAGGTGCTAGACCAGTTGATTTACATTTGAAGGGATTTGAAGCCTTAGGAGCAAAAGTTCATACAGGAATTGATGCAATTGATGTAAGTGCTGAAAATGGATTGATTGGTAATAATATTTATCTTGACTTCCCTTCAGTTGGAGCTACAGAAAATATAATGATGGCGGCTGTACTTGCAAATGGCACAACTACAATAGATAATGCAGCGCAAGAGCCAGAAATTACAGATTTAGCGAATTTTTTAAATAAAATAGGAGCTAAAATAAGAGGTGCTGGTACAAAAACTATTGAAATTGTAGGGGTTAAAGAATTAAAGGGTGGAGAACATTCTGTAATGCCAGATAGAATTGAAGCTGCTACATATATGATAGCTGGAGCGATTACTAAAGGTGATGTAACAGTTACTGATGTAGTTGAAGATCATTTAATCCCAGTAATAGCAAAATTAAGAGAAATAGGCTGTGAAGTTATTGTAAATGAGGATGAAGATAAAATCAGAGTAATTGGTGCAGAACACCCTGTAGCTACAAATATTAAAACTTTACCATATCCAGGACTTGCGACAGATGTTCAATCACAATTTATGACTTTGCTAACTGTTTGTGATGGAGATTCAAAAGTAGAAGAAACTGTATTTGAAAATAGATTCATGCATGTAGAAGAATTACAAAAGATGAAAGCATTGATAATTACAGAAGGAAATGAAGCTCGTATAAAAGGTGTACCTAATTTAGTAGGAACAGATGTAAAAGCTACGGATCTTAGAGCTGGAGCTTCTTGTATTTTAGCAGGACTGGTAGCTGAAGGCGAAACTAGAGTTCATGATATTTATCATATCTATCGTGGATATAATGATTTTGAAAATAAATTTAAAAATATTGGAGCAGATATAGAAGTAGTTGAAGTTGAGGGCTAAAATGATTGAAACCAAAGGTACAGTTGAAGATATTATATATAGAAATGAAGAAAATTTATATAGTGTTTTTTTACTTGATACTGATGAAGGTTTAGTAACAGTTGTTGGACAGGTGTTTGATTTAAATAAAGGTGATATCCTGTCCATAACTGGATATTTAGTATTCCATAAAGATTATGGAGAACAAATTAAATTGAATACTTATCAAAAAATTATGCCAAGCTCATTATCTCAAATAGAGAAATATTTAAGCTCTGGCATAATTTCCAATATAGGAGAAAGTCGTGCTAAAGAAATAGTAAAAAGATTTGGTGAAGACACTCTAAGAGTTATGACGGAAGAGCCTGAAAAACTATTAAATATAAAAGGAATTGGGAAAAAAACATTAGGAAAAATTTATGATTCTTTTATAAAGTCACAAAAATCTCGAGAAGTATCAATTTATTTGCAAAAATTTAATATAGGAAATAAATTATCATATCAGATATATGCTAAATATAAAGAAAATACAAAATCTATAATTGAGAAAAATCCATATAAATTAATAGATGATATAAAAGGTATAGGGTTTAATATAGCCGATAAAATAGCATTACAAATAGGAATAAAAAAAGATTCTAAATTTAGAATTATAGCAGGTGCGGAATATCTACTCTATGAAGAAGCGAATAAAAATGGTAATTGCTATATGGATCATGAATATTTTATTAAAGGATTATCGAATCTTTTATCTATAGGCATAGATCCAATACTAGATACTATTCAAGAAATGGTAATTTATAATAAAATCAAAATAATTAATTTTGAAGGCAAAGATATTATATATTTAAGAAGCATTTATGATATGGAATTATCAATAACTGAAAATTTACTCAAATTGATGAGAGAAAATAGTAAAATACAGGATGTTGACATAGATAAAGAAATAGAGTATATAGAAAAAATAGAGAGAATAGAATATTCAGATACTCAGAAAAAAGCGATTAAAACAGCTCTTGAAGAGAAGGTTATGATAATTACAGGTGGGCCAGGAACTGGTAAAACCACGATTATAAAAGCTATTATTTCTATAATTCATAATTTAAGACTAAGATATCTATTAGCAGCCCCTACGGGAAGAGCAGCTAAAAGGATGGAAGAATCAACAGGAAAAGAAGCGTCTACTATACATAGATTATTGGGATATAAATCTATTGAAGATATTACACAGCTTGAATATAATGAGGAAAATCCATTAGATACAGATTTGATTATTATAGATGAAATGTCTATGGTAGATATTTTTCTTATGAATAATTTATTGAAAGCTATAAATGAAAGTACTATGGTAGTGTTTGTAGGAGATAGCGATCAATTACCATCTGTAGGTCCAGGTAATATTTTAAATGATATGATAAATTCAAGGATTATTCCTACTATTAAATTAGAAACAATATTTAGACAGGGTGAGGGAAGTAATATTATAAAAAATGCTCATTTAATTAATCATGGTAAGAAGCCTGTATTAAATGAGGAAAATAAAGATTTTTTCTTTATAAATACTAGAGATGATAGACATACATTGGATACTATTTGTGATCTTGTTATTGAGAGACTTCCGAAGTTTTATAATGTAGATCCTTTAGAAGATATACAAGTTCTTACGCCTACTAGAAGAGGAATATGTGGTGTGGATAGTATTAATCAAAGATTACAAGCTAGACTAAATCCACCAATGTTTAATAAAAGTGAAATAAAACTAGGGGAATATATTTTTAGAGAAAATGACAAAATAATGCAAACTAAAAACAATTATGATATAGAGCTAAAAGGCAATTTTTTTGATATTACTAAAGGTTTATACAATGGTGATATAGGATATATTAGAAATATATTTTTAGAAAATAATACTGTAGAAACTGTTTTTTACGATAAGATGGCCACATTAGATACTAAAGAATTTCAGGACATTGTTTTGTCATATTGTATTACTATACATAAGTCGCAAGGATCAGAGTTTCCAATAGTTGTAATTCCTATGGCTAATGCACCTTATATGTTGCTTACAAGAAATATTTTATATACAGGAATTACAAGAGGAAAGAGTCTTGTGGTATTAGTGGGGAATGAAAATATATTAAATAAGATGATTAATACAGAAACAATTGATAGAAGAAAATCTACTTTAGCTTATAATCTTAATAAATATTATAATTTAAGGAGAAATTATGAATAATTTTATATTCTATTCTAAAGATTATTGTTATATGTGTTTGAAAAATAAAACTAAAAATTATATCTGTAAAGATTGCGTTGAGAGGTTAGAATTTATAGATGGAATAAGAGAATTAGATGAGAGGATATGTATATATCCTCTTTTTTATAATAATTTTTTAAAATCTCTTATTAAAAAATTCAAATATGAAGATTGTACTTATCTTGTAAAACCATTTGTTGAAATAATTTACAAATTTATAAAATTTAAAAATCTAGATTTTGACTATATTTCATATATTCCTATGTATTATAAAGATGAATATGAAAGAGGATATAATCAATCAAAAATACTTTGTGAATACTATTCAAAAACAGCAAAAAAAGAAATGATTCAAATAATTGACAAGGTAAAACCTACAAATCATCAAAATAAATTAGATAGAAAAATGAGATTAAATAATTTAAAAGACAGTTTTAGGATTATAGAAGATTTAGATTTAGATAATAAAAGAATATTATTTATAGATGATATAGTAACTACGGGGACAACTTTCAATCTTATTTCAAAAGAAATTAAAAAGAAATATGATTGTGAAATTACATTTCTTGCAATAGCTTCTTCTAAAATCTATGAAAATGATGAATAAAATATTTGTATAATAATTTTAACACATGTTAAAATTATTTATGACTAGTAGTCTTGAATCGAGAGGAGTAATTATGAAACTTGAAATAAAAAATATCAATAAGAGTTTTGGAGATAAACAAATTCTTCATGATATTTCATTCACTGTAGAAAGTGGAAAAGCTATGGGCTTTTTAGGGAGAAATGGAGCTGGGAAGACAACTACTATCAGAACATTAATGGATGTATTTAAGCCAGATAGTGGGGAGTTCCTTTTAGATGGTAAGCCATTAAATATAGAAGAGGTATCTATTGGATATTTACCAGAAGAGCGAGGTATGTATCAAAGAATTAAAATTCTTGATCAACTGGTTTACTTTGGTGAATTAAAAGGAATGGATAGAGAAAAAGCGAAAGAAAAAGCATTAGAAGGACTTGAAAAATTAGAGCTATCAGAATATGCAAATAAGAAATTAGAAACATTATCCAAAGGTAATCAACAAAAAGTTCAAATACTTGAAGCTATTATCAATGAACCAGATATCGTTGTATTTGATGAGCCTTTTTCTGGGCTAGATCCTGTAAATGCAAGAGTATTGAAAGATATTTTAGTTGAATATATAAATAAAGACAAAATAGTAATATTCTCATCTCATCAAATGACAGTTGTTGAAGAGTTTTGTAATGATATTACATTTATTAAAGATGGTAGAATTAAACTCTCTGGAAATTTAGATGAAGAAAAGGCTAAAAGAGGCAAAGATAAATATTTAATACATAGCGCATCATTAGATACTTTATCAAAGATACAAGCTTTACCATATGTGGTAAATGCTGAAGAAAGAAAAGATGAAATTTTCGTAGAATTGTCTGAAAATAAATCAAGCAATGAATTTTTAAGAGATTTACTAAAAGAAGATATTCAAGTAGATGTATTCAAACCTTTTAGACCTTCTCTTGAAGAGTTATTTATTTCCATGGATAAGGAGGCGTAATATGAGAGAAATATTAAAAGTATTTAGATTTGAACTTAGCCAAAAACTTAAAGAAAAATCGTTCTATATTACGATGATTATAATTTCATTAATAGTTTTACTATTAACTGCTTTACCTGGAATAATAGACATTTTTAAAGGTGATGATTCTACTAATTCATATGTTGAAGAAAGTGAAATAGATAAAGAATCTTCAGAAGGAGAAACTATTCCTTTAAATAAATTAGGTGTATTTATTGATGGAGAAATAAGTGAAACTCTTATACCAGAGTTAAAAAAAGGATATCAAGTAATCGAATATACAAGTGTAGATGAATTAAAACAAGCGGTTGAATCTGAAAAAATAGATGAAGGTGCAGTTATAAAAAATGATATAGAAGCTAAAGTTTATAACAAAACTTCAAATGCACTTGGAGATGTAAATTCTGATTTTGATACTCTAATGAAGAATAACTATAAATACAATATCGAGTTGAAAGATTATAATATTTCAAGAGAAGATTTAGAAAAAATAGATAGTTTTACTCCAAATATTAATTATGAATCTTTAGGTAAAAGTAATATAGCATCATATATATTATCATATGCATCTATTATGTTTATGTACTTCATGATATTGATACAAGGTCAATTAATTGCAACTTCTGTTGCAAGAGAAAAAGATAATAGAACTATGGAACTTTTAATTACTGCAGTTAAGCCAAAATCATTAATATGGGGTAAAGTTTTAGCAGTGGTTGTAACTAGTTTAATAACATTTTTAGCTATACTAGTATCTGGATTAATAGGATTTAGCATAACATTAATGAAGGGCCCTAATTTACTAGATTTACTAAAATCTATGAATTTCAATATTGGTTTTATGGATTTAGCAGTATTTACAATATTCTTATTGCTAGGTGTTACATTGTATTATTTACTTTATGCAGCTATTGGATCACTAGTATCGAAATTAGATGAATTGAATCAAGCTTTAACACCGGTTACAATTCCAGTAATTATTGCGTTTATGATACCAATAATGAGTTTATCATCTCCTAATTCTGAACTTATGAAAATAATATCATATGTACCATTTACATCACCACTTGCCATGTTTGTACGATATGAAATGTCTGATGTAACAGGACTACAATTATTAATAAGTATAGGAATATTATTAATTTCTGTAATACTTTTAAGTATATTAGCGACTAAAATTTATAGAGCAGGAACTCTTAATTACGGAAACAAAATGACTATATTTAAAGCACTAAAAAATGATAAAGAATAAAATAGATTTAATAATTAAATACTAGAAAATGGTAGTGAATCAGAATGAATAGATTCTGAAACACTACCATTTTTAATTTTGAAAAAATTCAAATGGTATATTTTTCAAATGGTATATTTAAAGAAACAACATTTCGATTTTCACAAATTTTTTTTCAATTCTCAGAACAAATACAGCTTTTTTTCAGTTTTTAGAAATTTTTTTTTAATTCTGCAGAAAATATTCAATGTTAACTCGATATTTAACGACATCATCACCAAAATATTACATTTACGTAACGTTTGCTGAAGATTTTTCAGTTTTTTAAATATTATTTTCCATTTCCCAGAAAAATAGCAGTTTTCCTTCGGTTTTTTGAGATAAAATTTTCATTTTTCAGAAATGTTATCTAAGTGGTATATTTTTCTCAGTAACAAACGAACACAGACAAACCAATCTTAGCAGGTTCTTCGAAAAAGTCCCATACAATCAATAATAAATCCACCATACATTATTTAATCTTAGTAAAATACTTCACATCAGGATCTAAATCTTTAATTGTTTTTTTATTTATGACAACATCTTCAAAAGTTTTTATAAATACTGCCCCTATAATTATCATATTACAAATTGCTAAAAGCCAAACCAAGGTTACTAATATACTACCAAGTGATCCATAAACAGATGGTTTCTTTGTTAGTACATCATTTGTATATCTATAAAAGAAAGTCATAAATGCTACACCTAAAGTCCCTACTATTGAACCTAGAATAATAGATTTAAATTCAGGAGCTTTATATTTTTCAAAGCTAGGAGCAAATCTATAAAAGAAAGCAAGAACTAAAATAGTAAATATTAAAGGTAAAATTGTTGTGATTCCATTTACTAAGAAATCTCCAAATCCATTAATTAAATCAAAACGTTCAGCTATAGATTTGATGATTAGTAGAATTTTTTCGTTAAATACATTGAATAGTAGTATTGAAGCCAAAACAATCATAAATGCTATAGTATAGATTACTGAAAATATCTTTGTATAAAAAGGTATTTTTGAATTTGAATTTACATCAAATATTTTGTTCAAAGCGGTAATTAATCCTTGAAAACCTCTAGAACCTAACCATAATGCAGATATAATGGACACTATTGATAATGAAGAAGAACTTCCTCCAAATAAACTATCAAATAGTGGATTCAAAATATTTTGGACATCTTTAGGTAAGTTTTCAGTTAGTTCATAAACGAATTCTACAAAATTTGGTACAACAAATACAATCATATTTGATAAAAATGACACCAGTGGGATAAAAGCTAAAATAATATAAAATGCTAAATAAGCTGAAGCTACGTCAGATTCACTTTTCGTCATTTTAATTATGAAATATCTAATAAAATTTTCAATTTTTCTCATTATTTTTCCTTATTTAAAATATTAATAATAACTAAAATTTAGCTATATATTTTTAATTATAGAAAATAATTCAGTTTTAATCAAATCATATACACATATGCTATAATATATGAGAGGTAAAAATGGATAGAGACAATAGAAGAAGACGTTCACAAAAAAGAAGAAGAGCTAGAAGAAAACGAAATGGATTACAATTAAATACAAAAATAATCATTTTATTTGCTACTATTATTTCAATAGTACTTATCTATATTTCAATTAATTTACTAAAATCTATATCTGCAAACAGAAATGATTCAAGAGATAATAAAATACAAGAAACAAAAAATGAAAATATAATTGAAACTTCTGTAGAAGATAGCATTGAAAATACGAATAAAAGTATTCAAAATATTATTGACAATAAATTAATGCCATCTCAAGTAATAAAGAAAAATATAGAAGAATTTATAGATTTAAATAAAGTCCAAAAAGATAAAGTGAATGTAATATATGCATCAAAAGATGATGTATATATTAGAGATGAAAACATGAGAATCCCTATGAGAAATTATAATATTTATATTATCTCTATGATTTTGGAAGATTTGAAAGAACAAGGTAAAATTGATTTAAATAAATCTGTAGATTTGAATGAGTTCTATGAAGAAAAGGTAGAAGATAAACCTCTAGGCTTATTAGTAAAAGAGATGATAATTAAGCCTGAAGAAGAAGGTGTATTGGCTTTGACTCAAGAAGTAAAAAATATAGTTAATATGGAATGGAAAACTTATGCAAATGGAAGATTTTCCATAAATATTGATGATGAAAATACAATGCATATCAAAGATATATCAAAAATGCTTCAATTATTAATAACTAAGGACAAAGCTGGATACAAATATAAAAATACACTTTCTTATATGAAAGATGCAACTAAAATAAGGTCAGATCTAAACAATGCAAGAGAGACTGAATTTATAGGGATAGAAGGTGCTGTAATATATGAATATAGCATTGAAAGTGGATATGTGTTGAAAGAAAAACCATATATTTATCTAATATATGCACAATATTCTGATTTATCTGTTTTAGAAGAAATAAGAAACATAATTATAAATGCAAACTAATTGATTATAGGAGGAGAAATTATGAAGAAAAGAGTTAGTATTCTATTACTAGCGTTAATACTTATTATTTCATTAATCCCTATTGAGAAGTCAAAAGCGGGTAATAATAGAAAAGTATTAAGAGTTGGGATGGAAGTTGCAAATGCACCATTCAACTGGTCGCAGACAAATAATTCAAATGGTGCAGTTCCAGTAGTAGGTACACAAGAATATGCAAATGGTTATGATGTTCAAATAGCAAAGAGAATTGCTGAAGAATTGGATATGGATTTAGAAATTGTCAAGATAGAATGGGATGGTTTATTACCGGCTGTTCAATCAGGTAAAATTGATGCGATTATTGCAGGGATGTCTCCTACGCCTGATAGAAAAAAAGTTTTAGACTTCACTATAAATTATTATGAAACGGATATTGTGTTAGTAACAAGAAGTGACTCTAAATATAAAGACTCTAAAGAACTTTCAGATTTTTCTGGGGCGAATGTCGTAGCTCAGCTAAACACAGTCCATGATACTTTAGTTGAACAAATTCCAGAAGTAAATCATGTAACACCAATGGCTGATTTTGCAACTATGAGAGTAGCTTTGCAAACTGGGAAAGTTGATGCATATGTAGCAGAAAAGCCAGAAGCTATTTCGGCACAGATAGCAAATGATGTTTTTAAAATGATTGAACTTGAAGATGGATTTAAAACAAATCCAGAAGATACACAGATAGCTATTGGATTAAATAAAGGTTCAGATTTGTTGGATCCAATTAATTCAGTACTTTCAAATATAAGTGTTGAGCAACAAAAAGAAATGATGAATAACGTAATAGAAATTCAATTAGGTATAAAAAACACCACTGTTTGGGATATTTTTATAAATAATGCTCCGATGTTCTTAAGAGGGACAGTGTATACTATAATTATTTCACTTATAGGTACAATAGTAGGTCTTTTAATCGGATTTATAATTGGTATGATTAAATCTGCTCAAAAAGTTAAAAATACTTTTATGAATCTATTGCTATCTCTTTTAAAAATTTTATCAAATATTTATGTTCAAGTTATAAGAGGAACTCCAATGATGGTACAGGCTGTACTATTCTATTATGGACTTCAACTATTCTTCGATATAGATATGGCACCAATGACAGCAGCGTTTATAATAGTATCTATAAATACTGGTGCATATATGGCAGAAATTGTTAGAGCAGGCATAAACTCTATTGATACTGGACAAGAAGAAGCGGCAAAAGCTTTGGGTATGAGTCATATTCAAATGATGAGATTTGTAATACTGCCACAAGTATTTAAAAACATCATTCCTAATATTGGTAATGAATTTATAGTAAATATAAAAGATACATCAGTACTGAATGTTATTTCAGTTAATGAATTATTCTTTACAACTAAGTCTATTGCAGGTGCGAACTTTAGATTTTTTGAAACATATTTCATTACATCGGTAATTTATTTAACGCTAACATTAAGTATAACAACACTATTGCGATTACTAGAAAATAAATTAAGTGGAAGTGGTTCTTATGAAAAAGTGATTTTAAAGCACTCGTTAAATAGTTAGGAGCAACCATGGGAGTTTTATTAGAAATTAAAAATTTAAAAAAATCATTTGGAAATAATGAAGTTTTAAAAGGCGTAAATTTTTCTGTTAATGAGGGAGAGGTAATTACAATAATTGGATCTTCAGGTTCTGGGAAATCAACACTTTTAAGATGTATAAATTTATTAGAAGAGCCAGATTCTGGTGAAATAATATTTGAAGGTAAAAATGTTTTAGACGTAAATATTGATCATAATAAATATAGAAAAGATTTAGGGATGGTATTTCAACAATTCAATCTTTTCAATAATATGACAGCATTAAAAAATGCAACAATAGCTCAAGAAAAAGTTTTGAATAGACCTAAAGAATTAGCTGTTCAAAAAGCGCTTCACTATTTAAAATTAGTAGGAATGGATGAATATCAGAATGCAATGCCATCTCAATTATCTGGTGGGCAAAAGCAAAGGGTAGCTATTGCTAGAGCTTTAGCAATGGAGCCGAAAGTGATGCTATTTGACGAGCCGACATCTGCGCTTGATCCAGAAATGGTTTCTGAAGTATTATCAACTATGAAACATTTGGCAGAGTTAGGATTTACTATGATTGTTGTAACTCATGAAATGAGCTTTGCAAGACAAGTATCTGATAGAGTAATATTTATGAATAATGGTACAATACTTGAAGATTCATCACCTGAAAAGATATTTACAAATCCAGAACATAATAGAACTAGAGAATTTTTAAAAATATAATAATTGATTATTTATAAAATATTGAAAATTTTTAATAATTAATATATAATTATTTTAAATGTGAAATTCGATGATTAAGACAGTAGCATATATGAATCGACAGAGAGGCTTTGGTTGGTGAAAAAAGCTCGTGAAATATGTGTGAAGATCACTTATGAGAAGATTTTCTGAAAATAGTAGGAAAATACGTGTATGCGCGTTAAGCATTTATGAGATCAAGTTTTGATGAATTTGGGTGGTACCACGTTATTGACGTCCCTATATATACTTTTGTATATATAGGGATTTTTTATATTTATTTTGAATTAAATATATGTGTTACATCTAAATGGGAAATAAAATATATTGGAGGAGTTATGAAATTTAAGGCATTAAACGATAAGTCGGTTAAAGAAAGAGAACAATCTATTTCCGAATATTGGAAAGAGATAAATCTTTTAAAACTATCTACAGACACACGAAAAGATGGGGAAAGATATGTATTCTTTGATGGACCACCTACAGCAAATGCTAAACCAGGTATTCATCATGTAATTTCTCGTACTTTAAAAGATATGACAGTTAGACACAAAACTATGCAAGGTTATTATGTAGAAAGAAAAGCTGGTTGGGATACACATGGACTTCCTGTAGAAATTGAAGCTGAAAAGAAATTGAAATTGAACAGCAAAAAAGAAATTGAAGAATATGGTATAGAAAAGTTTAACAAAGTATGTAGAGAGTCAGTATTTACATATAGTGATATGTGGAAAGATATGTCAGATAGAATGGCATTTTTAGCTGATATGGATAATCCATATATAACACTTGATAATGATTATATTGAAACTGTGTGGCATCTTCTTGATGATTTCAATAAAAAAGGTCTTTTATATGAAGGAGCGAAGATTTTACCATATTGTCCAAGATGTGGTACAGGACTTGCTTCTCATGAAGTAGCTCTTGGATATAAAATGATTAAATCACAAACTGCTACTGTGAAATTTAAGAGAAAAGATGTCGATAATGAATATTTCTTAGCATGGACAACAACTCCATGGACTTTACCTTCAAACGTAGCACTTACAGTTGGCCCAGATATTGATTATGTAAAAGTAAAACAAAATGAAGAATATTATTATCTTGCAAAAGCTTTAGCAAACAAAGTTTTAGGCGATGATTTTACAATAGTAGAAGAAATGAAAGGTAAAGATTTAGAATATCTTGAATATGAACAATTATTACCATTTGTTGAAGTAAATAAAAAAGCCTTTTTTGTGACTCTTGCAGATTATGTATCTATTGAGGATGGTACAGGTATAGTTCATTCAGCTCCAGCATTTGGTGAAGATGACTATGAAGTAGGATTAAAATACAATTTACCACTTGTAAACCCAGTAAATGACGAAGGTAAATTTACAACAACACCTTGGGAAGGAAGATCAGTAATGGATGCTGATCTTGATATTATAATATATTTAGGTGAACAAGGAAAAGTATATAGTAAACAAAAAATGGAACATAATTATCCACATTGTTGGAGATGTGGTACTCCATTAATTTATTATTCAAAACCATCATGGTATTTAGCGGCAACTAAAGTAAAAGATCAAATGATTGCAAACAATAATACTGTGAATTGGTATCCTTCTTATACAGGTCAAAAGAGATTTGGAAACTGGTTAGAAAACATAAAAGACTGGGCAATATCACGTTCAAGATATTGGGGAACACCACTACCTGTTTGGGTAAATGATAAAGGTGATTTTATGACAGTAGGCTCAAGACAAGAGCTTAAAGAAAAGGCTGTAGAAGATATCGATATTGAAACTTTAGATTTACACAGACCATTTGTGGATAATATTCATCTTAGAGGTGAAGATGGCTCAATTTATACCAGAGTTCCAGATGTAATGGACGTTTGGTTTGATTCTGGTGCTATGCCATTTGCACAAAACCACTATCCATTTGAAAATCAAGAAAAATTCAAAAATCTATTCCCGGCAGATTTTATTTCTGAAGGTATAGATCAAACAAGAGGATGGTTCTACACTTTGATGGCTATATCTACAATGTATAAAGGTGTTGCACCATACAAAAATGTACTTTCAAATGATCTTGTTTTAGATAAAGAAGGTAAAAAAATGTCTAAATCAAAAGGAAATACATTAGATCCATTTGAAATGTTTGATAAATATGGTGCAGATGCTGTAAGATTCTATTTAATATATGTTTCTCCAGCATGGATACCAACAAAATTCGATGAAGATGGTGTTAGAGAAGTTGAAGCAAAATTATTTAGAACTTATAGAAATATCTATTCATTCTTCCAATTATATGCAGAAACAGATGGGATAGATCCTACATCATTCTTTGTTGAATATGAAGATAGACAAGAAATCGATAGATGGTTAATTTCAAAATACAATTCATTGATTGACTACTACAACAAAGAAATGGCAATGTTTGAATATACAAATGTTGCAAGAGCAATTTCTGAATTTTTAGTAGAAGATTTTTCAAACTGGTATATAAGAAGAAACAGAAGAAGATTTTGGCAATCAGAAATAAATGAAGATAAAAAATCAGTATACAATACAACTTATGAAGTATTACTTGGGGTTACAAAACTTTTAGCGCCAATTATACCATTTACAACAGAAGAAATGTATCACAATCTAACAGAAGGAGAATCTGTTCATTTAGAAATGCTTCCAGAACTTGATGAGTCTTTAATAGATGAAAAATTAGAAGAAAAAATGGACTTAGTTAGAAAGATTGTTACTCTTGGTAGATCATCAAGAGAAGATGCAGGTATAAAAGTAAGACAACCATTATCCGAAATACTTCTAGATAAATCACATGAAACTTTATTACAAGATGTATTATCATTAATAAAAGATGAGTTAAATGTTAAAGAAGTTGTATTTAGTGATGATTTATCAAAATATATGAACTTTGAATTAAAACCAAATTTCAAAGTAGCTGGTTCAATTTTAGGAAAAAATATTGGAGCTTTAGCAAAAGAACTAAAATCATTAGATTCTAAGGATTTATTGGACAGATTAGAAGAAGGTCCAGTATTTATGAAATTAAATGGTGAAGATGTAGAAATCAAGAAAGAGTACATCGAAGTTCGTATATCAAGTAAAGAAGGTTTTGATATAACCATGGATAAAAATATCTTTGTAATTCTTGATACAGAATTAACTCCAGAGCTTCGTGATGAAGGATATATGAGAGAGTTAGTATCAAAAGTTCAACAACAAAGAAAACAAAATGGATATGAAGTAACAGATGAAATAGAAATCTCAGTAGATACTGATGATGAAACATTCAAATCATTTGAGAACTTCAAAGATGAAATTATGGAAGAAACACTTGCTACAAAACTTATTAGAGAAAAATTAGAAGTTGATGAACAAGAATTAAATGACAGAAAAGTAAAATTTGTTTTGAAAAGAGTTTAGTAGAGGGTTTTAATTAAAAGGTGGTGTGTCAGAATGACTAAATTTCTGATACACTACCTTTTTTTTCTGATTCTTTGATGTTTACTTAATCATAAACTTTTGGTTTTAATAGAAATTTTTAGTTTTTTTTAGTTTTTGGCAA
>JAEZZN010000016.1 GCA_023418535.1 Bacillota bacterium
TTGCATAGAAATATTAAATCCACTTGGAGAAGATTTCTCAGTAATGAGAACTACTTTAATTGGAAATATGCTAGATGCAATAAGAAGTAATTTAAATAAAAAACAATACGATTTAAGATTTACAGAATTAGGAAATACATTTACAAAAGTAAATGATGATATAATTGAAACTAAAAAATTAGTAGTCGCTTTAGTTGGAGATTATGATTATTACTATCTAAAGGATGTATTAGAAAAATTATTATTAAAACTAAATATAATAAATATAAGATTTGAAAGAGAAGAAAATAATCCTATATTCCATACGGGACGTTGTGCAAATGTAATAAAAGATGGTAATTTATTAGGCACAATAGGCGAGATAAGTCCTATGGTACTAGACAATTTTGAAATTAATCAAAGAGTTAAATTATTTGAATTAAATGTAGAATTATTAAATAGTTTGAGAGAGGAACTTGTACAATACAAAAAAATATCTAAATATCCACTAGTAGAAAGAGATATAGCATTTGTTATAGATAAAAGTGTAGAATCACAATCAATAATAGATGTTATAAAAGAAAATGGTGGAGATTATCTAAAACTAGTTAAATTATTTGATACTTATGAAGGTAATCAAATTGATAAAGGTAAGATATCCTTAGCTTATAAATTAGGTTTCCAATCCGATGAATATACATTAAAAGAAGAAACCGTAAAAGAAGCATTTAACAATATTGAAAAAGGATTGATAGAAACATTTAATATTGAAATAAGGAGCTAGTGATGAGTAAGAATAGCTATGAAATTAATATAAATGGAAACAATTATCTTCTTAAGACAGAAAGAAGCAAGGAAGAAACTGACAAGATTGTAAATTATGTAGATAGGGAAATAGAAAAGGCAAATAATTCTTTATCAAATAAATATATTAATCCAACAATGTCAGCAACACTTGCATGCTTAAATATAGCTGATGATTTATATAGAGTGGGAAAAGAGTTTGAAAATTTAAGAGAAATTTCTAAAGAACCTCTTGAAAAATATGAACCACTCAGAGATCAATTTGAAGAGTACAAAGAAAAGCACAAGGATGCAGATCAAAAAATAGCAGATCTTTTAGAAAAACTTGATAAACTAGAAACTAGTATTGAACTGTTGACTATAGATCGAGATAAATACAAATTAGAATTAGATAGACAAAATAATATTGTGAAGAAAGCTAAGGAAGATAATGAAATTTTACGTAGCAATCTTCTTGAACAAGAAAAAATGACTCTCCAAACTAAAAAGCAATTACAAGAATTATTAAAAAAATAATGGAGAAAAATGGAACAAAACACAATTAACACATTAGAATGGGTTAAAATACAAGAAAAATTAATAGAATATTGTGCATCTAATCTAGGTAAAGAAAAAGCTTCAAAGATAAAGCCATTATATGAGAAGTCTAAAATTGAACATATGTTAAATAAGACAGAAGATGCAATTGAACTTATAAGAAAATTTTCATTTCCACCTTTATATGGTATTCATGATTTAAAATCAATTGTAAAAAGGCTCAAAAAACAAGCGATACTTGAAAACTATGAATTTATGCAAATAGCAGATTCACTTAGAGTATCACAAAGTCTTAAAGATTATAAATCAGAGTATGAAGGTGAAAATATAATATCAGTTCAAATAGACAAGCTTTATACCAATATCAGAATACAAAGAGAAATCGAAAGAATTATAGTAGATGATGAAACTATTGCTGATGATGCTTCAAGAACACTTTATAATATTAGAAAGTCAATAAAAGATAAAGAAGATGAAGCAAGAGCTAAATTACAATCTATGGTAAAAGGTGACAATATAAATCTTCAAGATGGTTTTATAACTATGAGAGATGGAAGATATGTAGTGCCTGTAAAAGCTGGAGCTAGATCAAAAGTTCCAGGAATTGCACATGACTTGTCAGCTTCAGGACAAACTATATATATAGAACCTATGGAAATTGTTGAAATCAACAATAAAATTCGAGATTTAGAAATTGAAGAAATTGAAGAGATTAGAAGAATACTTAAAGAACTTTCAGAAATGGTATTTGTGTATCATGAAGAAATTGAAAATAATCAATATCATTTAGTAGATTTAGATTTTACATTTGCAAAGGCAAAATATGCTTTAGATATGGGATACCATAGACCTCTAATTAACGATGAAAAAATTATTGATATAAAAAATGCAAAACATCCTTTATTAAAGGGGAAAGTAGTTCCGATAGATATAAGATTGGGGGATACATTTAAGGCTTTAGTGATCACAGGTCCAAATACTGGTGGTAAAACTGTATCATTAAAAACTTTAGGTTTAATAATCATGATGTCTCAAGCTGGGTTATTTATACCAGCAGATGATTTCTCAAAAATAAGCATTTTTGATGATATATATACTGATATAGGAGATAATCAAAGTATTGAACAATCTTTATCTACATTTTCAGCATCAATGAAAAATATAGTTCATATATTAGAATATGCAGATGAGAATTCTTTAGTATTATTTGATGAGCTTGGAAATGGTACAGATCCGGTAGAAGGTGCTGCACTTGCTATGGCAATCATTGATACATTGGTAAAAAGAGGAACATTGCTTGTTTCGACTACTCATTATAGCGAGTTGAAGCTATATGCAATGTCAACAGAAGATGTACAAAATGCAAATGTAGAATTTGACGTAGAGACTTTATCACCAAAATATAAATTAACAATTGGTAGACCAGGTAAGTCAAATGCTTTTGAAATCTCAAAAAGACTTGGACTAGATAATGAGATATTGAGAATAGCAGGAACATATTTATCTGAAGAAAATAAAGATTTTGAAGATATAATAGCAAGTATTGAAGAAGATAAATCTGTATTGGAAGCAGAGATTAGAGAAACAAATAAAGAAAAATTAAGATATCAAAAATTAATTGAAGATTTTAATAAAGATTTTGAAAATAAAAAACAAAAAGCTTTAGATGAAGTAGAAGAAGCAAAAATTGAAGCACGTAGAATATTAGAAGATGCTAAAAATGAATCTAAAAATATGCTAAAACTTGCAAAATCAAAAAGTAAATTTCAAACCGCAGATATTGATAGAGCTTATACTAAAATTAATGAAAAGTATAAAGATATTAGTGGTCAATATGAAAATAAATCAAAAACAAAAAATAGAGTTAATAAAAATTTAGACTTGAAGCTAGGTGAAACTGTAAGAGTTATTTCAATGAATGATTTAGCTACCGTTCAAACTTTACCTGATAATAAAGGAGATTTGACGGTTCAAATGGGTATATTAAAATTTAATATACACATAAGTGATATTGAAAAAACAGATGAAGATATCCAAAAAGAGAAATCTAAGTCATCTTACAGAAAATTAATGATGAATGCATCTGATAGGAATACAAGTCAAGAAATTGATTTAAGAGGATTAAATGTAGAAGAAGCAAGGATTGAAATAGATAGATTTTTTGATACTTCATCTTTAATTGGCATGAAAAAGGTTTATTTAATACATGGAAAAGGAACCGGAGCCTTAAGAACTGGTGTAATTGAGTATTTGAAAAAATCAAATTATGTAAAAGAATACAGAATAGGAAATCATGATGAGGGAGGAGCTGGTGTTACAGTAGTGACACTAAAATAATTATGGATTATAAATTAGAAATTAGTAATTTGCTTGGAGGATTAAATATTGGTTTATCTCAGGACGAAATATTAAATCTAATAGAAGTACCTAAAAATAAAGAATTGGGAGATTTTTCTTTTCCAACGTTTAGATTAGCTAAAACAATGAGAAAAGCTCCTAATATAATTGCTGAAGACTTAGTAAGCAAGATACAATCAGAATTATTTAGCGAAGTTAAAACAGCTGGACCCTATATCAATTTTTATTTAGATCAAACTAAATTTAATCAAAT
Source organism: Bacillota bacterium (assembly GCA_023418535.1). The sequence continues at coordinate 3,932 of JAEZZN010000016.1, forward strand.
AGTACTTGAAAAGGTATTTGAAGAAAAATATAAATATGGTTCATCAAAAATGGGTGAGGGAAAATTAGTTACTATTGACTATAGCTCTCCAAATATTGCAAAACCTTTCCATATAGGACATATAAGATCTACAGTTATTGGGGATTCGCTAAAGAGAATATTTAGATTTTTAGGTTTTAATGTAGAAAGTATTAACTATTTGGGAGACTATGGTACGCAATTTGGAGTTCTTATTTCTGCTTATTTAAAATGGGGAGATAAAGAAGTCATTGATAAAGACCCTATTAGAGAGTTGCTGAAATTATATGTAAGATATACACAAGAGTCAGAATCAGACCCTGCATTAAAAGATGAAGCAAGAGCATGGTTCAAAAAACTTGAAGAAAAAGATGAGTTTGCTCTGAAAATTTGGAGATGGTTCAAGGAAATAAGTTTGAAAGAATTCAATCGCGTATATGAGATGTTAGGAATTGAATTTGAATCTTATAATGGAGAATATTTCCATGCACAATATATACCTGAAATTAGAGAAGAAATTGAAAAGTCAGGTTTATTGTATGAGTCAGAAGGTGCTCAAGTAATAGATATGGGTGAAGAAAATCCACCAGCAATGATTTTTAAGAGTGATGGGTCATCTTCATATATTACGAGAGATATGGCTACTGCAAGATATAGAAAGCAACATTATGATTTTTATAAAAATATATATGTTGTAGCTACTCAACAAAATCTTCACTTTATAAGTTTATTTAAGATTTTAGATAAAATGGGATATGACTGGGCAAAAGATTGTGTTCATGTATCATTTGGAATGGTAAGTGTTAAAGAGGGGACATTATCAACTAGAAGAGGAAATGTAATTTTCTTGGAAGATGTATTGAATAAAGCTATTGAGAAGACTGAAGAAATAATTGCAGCAAGAAATCCAAATCTTGAAAATAAAGAAGAAATTGCTAAAGAAGTAGGTATTGGAGCTGTAAAATTTCAAGAATTATTCAATCAAAGAGTAAAAGATTATGTTTTTGACTGGGATCAATTATTAAACTTTGAAGGTGAAACTGGTCCTTATGTACAATATGCACATGCAAGAGCGAATCAAATTTTAGAGAAAATAGATATCGAAATTACTGATGATGTTGATTTTTCTTTACTAATGGAACCACAAGAAATTGAATTAATTAAATCAATATACAATGCTCCAGAAGCTATTATTCAAGCTATGGAAAAATATGAACCATATATAATTACTAGACATGTTACAGAAATAGCACAAAAATTCAATTCATTCTATAATAGCATTCATATTTTGAATTCTGAAGAAGAAGAGAAAAAAGCTAGAGCATTGTTAGTATATTCGACAAAAGTGACAATTCATAATTTATTAGATTTATTAGGAATTAAATCACCAGATAAAATGTAGGAGGATTAATGAATATTATTTCTGACGTAATAAATGTAAATAAAAGTGCATTAAACAAAACATTTAAAAATCTAAAATATATACCTCTATTAGCATTAGTTATTTTAGGCCTAACTGTAGCTGAATTTTGGGTTCAAACATTACTATCAGGATTTGATGGTGGAATAAATTTTTTATTAGGATTTGCTAGATATATTGTATCTATAGTATTTGGTTCTGCTTTAATTGGGATATTATATGATTTGGTCTTATATAATAGATTTAGAATAAATGGAATTATAGATGGCTATAAAACATTTTTTGGACCATTTTCATCAGTTATGTTTCCATATGTGCTATTAGAATATGTATTTTTCTTTTTAGGAGAAACAAGTTCAATATTCAATATGATCGGAACATTAACACTGTTTGGAATCATGTCATTATTATATGAAGAAGTATATATTGCTAATAATTATGGCGTAGAAGCTTATTCACATATATTAACTTTCTTAAAAGAAAATATATTACACTGGATAATTCCATTAGTATTTTATGTTTTTTTACAATATAGAATGCGATTTGTAGGATTAGCAATATTTAATATTTCATATTTATTAGAATCATTAGTATACTCACTACTTCTTGCGTTTATATATTTATATAAAGGTTATTTATTTACTATCCTTTATAACTCATCAAGAAGAAAAAGAGAATTTGAAGGGATGTTTTAATTAATGAATCCAATTGAAAAATATTTTAGACAAAAAACAGATAAGCTGTCATATATAGAGCTTAAAGACAATATTAATAAATATAATTCATTGGGGATATCTGATATCCCCTTACCAATTTTATTGGAAGATATGGTAGATGGGATTACTACAAATAATTTCGATAATGAAATAAAAATGGAATATATTTTTAATGGAATTTTATTTAATATTGCAATTGACAATGAATTTTTATATATAAATGAATATAAGGAAATATTAAGAAAAGCTTTTGAAAATCCATCAAATTATGCCATGAAAAAATCTGTGGAAAATATAGGGAAAGATATAGAAAAAGCTTTATTATACTCAAGAGCAGCTTTTATACTAGATGAAAAAAATGAACTTGCAGCATACAATTATGCGTCTATGCTTTGGGGATTAGATGTACCAGAGGATGAAAGACATATATTTGTAGAAGAAGCTGTAAGAATTCTTCAAAGAATATTAAATTTCAATAATGAAAATCCTTTTGCGAATTTTGAAATGGGAAATATTTCAAGATCAACTGGTGAATATATAAAGGCGAATAGCTATTTCAAAAGAGCATTAGATAATACAGATAATGAAGAATTAAAAGAATCTATAAGAGATCAAATTCAAAAAGTAGCGCCTGATGTTGCTGTTGAAAATGCAATTTATTTAATTAACAAAATGAATTATAGTTCTGCAATTTCGGAACTTATGGAAGCTAGAAAAAATTCGTCAAGATATGATATTCCTTATTATATAGCGATATCATATATGAATCAGGAAAATCCTGAAATGGCTGAAAGATATTTTGAAGAATCTATAGACAAAGGGGCTGACTTTGCAACTTTATATACAGATTATATCTATGTAAAGTATATTTTAGGAAAGGATTTTGAAGCATTACAAATTGCAGATGAAGCTATTGAAAAATATCCTACTGAATTAAAACTTAGATATAATAGAGCAATCATAAATATATCACTAAAAAGATTTGACAAGGCAAATGAAGATTTTGATTTTATACTAGAATATTCAGATCTTTCAGATGAATTTTTCAATCAAATAATGAAGATAAAGCAGCAAATTGGAGAGTAATATGACGGTTGGAGAACTTATTTTAACAAATAAAGATAGATATACGAAGATCTATTTAATCAAAAATGATAAATTAACAAATGAAGCAATATTTATTAAAGCAGATGAAAAATCTTTAGATGAGAAAACAATATTAATTGAAGCGAAAGATTATTTTATACTGGATAAAGAAGGTATTGATGAAATCTTTGGGAATTCTAAAGATTTAAATGTTAATGATGAGGACAAAGTTCTTCTTATAGGTATATAGAACATGATTGACAAATCTGTATATAATTTATAACATAAAGTATATAAGGGATTGGAAAAGTTTCAATCTCTTTTTGTTTGTAAATTCAGATAAATATAAACTAAAATTTAATTTTTTATTTATGGAGGAAAAATGAATTTCTTAAAATTTTTTGTGAGGCCTGAGTTAGATTACATGACTATAACTCCATTTAGTCCTCTTCATATACTTGCACTAATTATTTTAATACCTTTTATCATATTTGCTGCAAGTTATAAGAATAAATCTGAGGAATCAAAATTAAAATTCAAAAAAATATTAGGATGGACAATGATAGTAACACAAACTGTAATTTACATATGGTTTGTTTGGTCAGGGACATTTACTATTCATGAATCCTTACCAATGTATTCTTGTAGAATGGTTATTTTATTCTTTATATATGATATATTTATAGGTAATAGGAATATTAAGAAAGTTTCTATATATTGGGGACTAATGGGTGGTATATTGGCGATGTCAGTTCCAGATATGTATCAGTATAAATTTCCACATATAACAAATTTTCATTTCTTTATATTTCATTATTGTTTGTTAATAGGAGCAATTTTTTATATAGTAGCAGATCAAGTGAAATTAACATCTAAAGATTTATTATATGTACTAAAATTTACACTAATATATAATTTAGGATTATTGATATTTAATTTATTATTATCAACTGCATATCCAACAGCAAATTATGGATTTTTAGTAAATCCACCAGCAGTACTTTCTAGTATTGTACCATTAAGTGGACCTATATATATGATTATTGCTCAATTATTGTATTTGATTTCAATAGTTGCTATGCATGGTGTATATTTAATGATAAGAAAAATATTTAAATAATATAAAATATATAGAGGTAGATATGAAGATTACTAAAATATGGCCTGAACCGCATATCGTTGCTATTGGAGGTGGTAGTGGAATTTCTGCATTACTTCCAGGATTAAAAAAGATTACTAGTAAAATTACCGCGGTAATTACTGTAGCAGATGATGGTGGTTCAACTGGAAGATTAAGAGAAGATATGGGAATAATTGCCCCAGGTGATATTAGAAATTGTCTTGTAGCACTTGCTAATACAGACAAATACATGAAACAATTATTCGATTATAGATTTACATCTGGTGATTTAGAAGGTCATAGTTTTGGAAATTTATTTATAGCTGCCATGTCAGATATTTATAAAGATTTTGGGAAAGCTGTATATAGAACAGGAGAAGTACTTTCAATTACTGGAAAAGTGTTACCTTTGACACTTGAAAATACAGGCCTAATAGCTGAACTTGAAAATGGAGAAATGATTCGTGGTGAATCTAAGATTCCTGAAAAAGTTATAGAGTCAAAATCTAAGATAAAAAAAATAAAGCTTGATCCAGAAGATATTGAAATTTTTGAAGATGCTAGAAAAGATATATTAGAAGCAGATATTGTAATATTTGGTCCAGGAAGTCTTTATACATCTTTAATACCAAATTTATTAGCAAAAGATATGGTTGATTTAATCTTACAATCAAAAGCTAAAGTCTATTATATAGTAAATGCTGTAACTCAAGAAGGAGAAACTACAGATTATAGTGTGTACGACCATTACAAAGCAATTATCGATCATTCTGAAAAGAAATTTATAGACTCTATAATAGTAAATAAAAAGATACCAAAAGATGAAATTATTGGAAAATATCATAAAGTAAATTCAGACTTAGTAATATTAACGGATGAAGAAAGACGATATTTTGAAAAAGAAAATATTGAAATTATTGAAGATGATATAATTGAAATAAAAGACGGAAAAATTAGACATTATGCAGATAAAATAGCAAAAGTCTTATTCAATCATAATTAAGGAGTTAGTATGATTAATGTAAATGATTTAAGTTATATTCTTCCTGATAGGAAATTATTTGATGAAGTTGATTTGCAATTTACACCAGGTAATTGTTATGGAATTATAGGTGCAAATGGAGCAGGGAAATCAACATTTTTAAAGATTTTATCAGGAGAAATAGAACCAACTAGTGGGCATGTTTCATACCAAGGAAAACTAAAACTTTCAAAATTAAATCAAGATCATTATGCATTTGAAGAAAATGAAGTTTTAGATACTGTTCTAATGGGAGATGAAGAGCTGTATAAAATTGCTAAAGAAAAAGATGCAATTTATATGAAGGAAGATTTTAGTGATGAAGATGGAATAAAAGCTGCAGAGCTTGAAATTGAATTTGCAGAAAAAGGTGGATATGAATCAGAAGCTGAAGCATCAACACTTCTTCAAGGACTTGGAATTGAAGTTTCAAAGCATAATTTGCAAATGAAAGACTTAAAAGAATCTGATAAGATTAAAGTTTTATTAGCTCAAGCTTTATATGGTAAACCAGATGTATTGCTTCTTGATGAACCGACAAATGGTATTGATTTAAGAGCTGTTTATTGGTTGCAAGAGTTTTTAATTAATTTTGAAGGTATAGTAATAGTAGTATCTCACGATAGATATTTCTTAAATGAAGTATGTACAGTAATGGTTGATATAGATTTTGCAAAAATCAGAATGTTTACAGGTAACTATGATTTTTGGTATGAATCTTCAAAATTAGCAGAAAAATTAGCTAAAGAAGAAAATAAAAAGAAGGAAGATCAAATAAAATCATTAAAAGAATTTATTTCAAGATTCTCAGCAAATAAATCTAAATCAAAACAAGCTACATTTAGAAAGAAATTATTAGAAAAAATAACTCTTGACGATATTAAACCATCATCAAGAAGATATCCATTTGTAGGATTTACACTTTCAAGACAAGCTGGAAATGAAATTTTAACAGTAGAAAATTTAACTGTAGAACAAAATGGAAATCCATTAATTAAAAATTTAAGTTTTAGAGTTGAAAAAGAAGATAAAATAGGTTTCATAGGTAATGAAATAGCTATAACAAAATTGTTTGAAATTATTGCTAAAGAAGATGAAGAATACCAAGAAAACTTCAAATGGGGTCAGACAATTTCTAGAGAATATTTCCCAAAAGATAATACAGAATATTTTGAAAATGTAAATTTAAATCTTGTTGATTGGTTAAGACAATATTCAAAAGAAAAATCAGAGCAATTTATACGTGGTTTCCTAGGAAAAATGTTGTTTTCAGGAGATGAAGTATATAAAGATGCTTCAGTTCTTTCCGGTGGAGAAAAAGTTAGAATGATGTTTTCTAAAATAATGGTTGAACCATCAAATATGATTATTCTAGATCAACCAACAAACCATTTGGATTTAGAGTCGATTGAAGCTGTAAACAATGGTCTAATTAGCTACAAAGGAAATATAATGTTTACATCTCTTGACCATCAATTTGTAAACTCAATAGCAAATAGAATTATTGAAATATTTGATGATGGAACATATAGAGATGAAAAGATAACATATGATGAATATATTGAAAAGTATTTAGTTAAAAGGGATTAAGGTATTTAATGGAAAAATTTATTGATACAGAAGAGCAAATAATTTTAATATATGGAGTTGAAGGAGAAAGATTAGAAATTTTACAAAAGGAAGCTAAAAAGAAAAATTTTAGAATAATAGAAGTTTCTCATGAGCATACTTTTTGTAAAGTAGAAGATTTAATATTTGAAGATTACAGCCATTGTTTAGTTGAAGAAGCAAGTCCAATAGATATTGAATTTTTACTATTTGTAAATATTATTAAGGATGATTTATATGGATTTATTAGAATCTTAAAGGATAATGGATTGTATTTTCCAAATAAAGCTATTCTTACACCTACGAGTAAAGAATGGAAACTTCGTAGACTTCTTGCAGAAAATAAAGAAGAACATGTTGTAATGACAATGTTTAGTAATCTTAGAAGAGCTATGAGAAAAGCTACTACCATAAAAGAAGAAAATAGACATGATGAAGAATTGATTGAAATCATGGAACATGCACAACATTACTTAAATCCAAGAGAATTTGATTTTGATGAGATGAAATCAATACACAATAGACTTGCACAAAAAGTAAATGAGATAGAGGGTGTATAACAGTTTTAATTAAGAAATATTCAAAATAAAACTATATATCACTATTTTATATTGAATAAAAAATGTGATAAAATTAAATGTTGAAAGGTGGTGAAAAGTGGATTTTTTAAATGAATTAAAAATGATATTTTTAACGATACGAATTACCGATGTAATTGATGTATTGGTTATGACATTTATTTTATACAAAATAATATTACTTGTAAAAGAGACAAGAGCTTTACAATTAGCAAAAGGTCTATTGATAATTTTTGTGTTTTCAAAAATAGCACAAGGTCTTAGATTATATACAGTTAATTGGTTAATTTCAAATATATTTACTGCAGGTATGATTTTAATTGTAGTAGTATTTCAACCGGAATTGAGAAGAATATTTGAAAAATTAGGTAGAACCAATGATTTATTCAAATCTCTAACTAAGATAAGAAGTAATATAAATGATTATAAAACTGATGATATAGTAGGTGCAGTTGCTTCACTTGCAAGGCAAAAAATAGGAGCTTTGATAGTTATTGAGCTTGAGATTCGTCTTACAGATATTGTAGAAACTGGAACTAAACTTAATTCGGAATTATCTTCAGAGTTGTTAATTAATCTTTTTTTCCCGAATTCACCACTTCATGACGGGGCTGTTGTTATAAAAGAAGACAAAATTCTAGCAGCAGGATGCTTCTTACCACTTTCAGAAAATTATACGATTTCAAAAGAGTTAGGTACAAGACATAGAGCTGCACTAGGTATGAGTGAAAAATCGGATGCATTCATAATAGTGGTTTCTGAGGAAACAGGAGTAATATCTACTGTTCATAATTCAGAATTATCTAGAAATATCGATCCAGAAACTCTTAGAGAAATGATTAATAAATTATATATTGAAGAAGAAAATATATTAACAAGAAGAGTGAAAGGAGTAGATGATGGAAATACTGAAGAAAAACTGGAAAATTAAACTACTTTCACTAATAATAGCCATATTCATGTGGTCATATATAATTGCAAGTACAAACCCATCAATACCAGTAAAATTATCATCGGTTCCAATTGTATTTGAAAATACAGAAGATTTGTCAGCAGAAAATTTAATGATAGATTCTAACACTCAAAAAACTGTAGATATAACTTTAGTTGGTCAAAGAAATAGGATAATCAATATTACAAACTCGCATATTAGAGTTACTGCAGATTTTCAAGGATTAAAAGAAGGATTAAATAATATTAGATTGAATTATATACTTCCTGATGGTATTAGTATTGAGGATTATCAAAATTCTATTGATGTTAATATAGAGAAGATTATTAATAGAGAATTTCCTGTAGAAATATTAAATGTGGGAAATCTTCCTGAAGATTATATGCTTGAATCAAGACAGGTAATCCCTAATAGTATTACTATTAGAGGTCCGAGATCAAATATTGATAAAATAGCAAAAGTAGTTACTGATTTAGAGTTATCAAATCTTCAAGAAAATATCAATATCAATAAAGATGTAAGAGCTATAGATGAAAAAGGTGAAACTATAGATAAGTTAACTTATGGTCAAGATTTTGTTAATATAGTAGCTGTAGTAAACAAACAAAAAGAAGTTACGATTAATAAAAATATTGTTGGTGAAATTGATGATAATTATAAGATTGATAGTGCTGAATTAAATAAATCAACAGTATTGATTAAAGGTCCAAAAGAAGCTATAGATAAGATTAATTCGATTGAAACAGAAGATATTAATATCGAAAAATTAACTCAATCGAAGACAGTACCTATAAAGTTTATATTGCCATCAGATATATCTTTAGTTTCCAATGAGTCGGATTATTCAATAAATATAGTTGTTCACAAAAAGATAAATAAAACAATTGAAATACCAAAAACTCAGATTGAAGTATTGAATAAACCACAAAATAAAAATGTGGTTATAAACTCAAATACTATAAAAATAAACCTAATAGGTTTCCAAGATGATTTGGATAAAATTAAAACTGAAAATATAAAATTAATAGTAGACTTAAAAAATAAAGAGTCAGGTACATCACACATTAAACCAGCAGTTAAATTAGATGGGATTAATATAAAACCTGAACTAATACAAAGTTTAGATAATGTAAGTATTACTTTAAGTGAGTAATTAGTAAATGGAGGAAACGTGTCAGAAGAAGTTAGAGTAAGATTTGCACCATCTCCAACAGGATATGTGCATATAGGTGGTTTAAGAACTGCATTATATAATTATTTATTTGCCAGACATAATGGCGGAAAGTTCATTTTAAGAATTGAAGATACAGATAGAACAAGATATGTGGAAGGGGCATTAGAAAACTTAATTAATGTCATGCAATGGTCAGGCCTTGAATATGATGAAGGTGTATTTTTAGATGAAAATAATCAAGTCATAGAGAAGGGAGACTATGGTCCATACATTCAATCTGAAAGAGTAAAAGAAGGTATTTATAATGAATATATTCAAAAACTTTTAGATGAAGATAAGGCATATTATTGCTTCTGTACTCAAGAGAGATTAGACAATTTAAGAGAACAACAAAAAGCAGATGGTTTAATGCCAAGATATGATGGATTATGTAGAGGTATTTCTAGAGAAGAGGCTGAAGAGAGAGTAAAAGCTGGTGAAGAACATGTAGTTAGAATTAAATTACCAACAAATAAAGATATTCATTTCAAAGATGCTATTAAAGGAAATTTATCTATAAATACTTCGGATATGGATGATCAAGTTTTAATGAAATCTGATGGATTCCCAACTTATCATTTTGCTGTAGTTGTAGATGATCATTTAATGAAAATCACACATGTAGTTCGAGGTGATGAATGGGTATCATCTACACCAAAACACGTATATCTATATGAAGCATTTGGATGGGAAGCACCTACATTTGTTCATCTTCCAACAGTTTTAGGCAAAGATAAAAAGAAATTATCTAAGAGAAATGCAGATGTTTCTGTAGAAGACTTCAAGAAAAAAGGTTATTTAAGAGATGCTTTAATAAATTATATTGCTCTTGTTGGATGGTCTCCAGATTCAAATCAAGAAATACTTTCTCATGATGAACTTATAGAACAGTTTTCATTTGATAGAGTTTCAAGATCTGGTGGAGTATTTGATGAACAAAAACTTGATTGGGTAAATAGCCAATATATAAAAGAAATGTCAGATGAAGATTTAGCTTGTGAAATAAAACCATATCTATTAGATGCAGGATTGATTGATGAAAATGTAGAAGAAGAAACAATAAATGAATTAGCATCTACATTTAAGACAGCATTGAATAGATTTTCTGAAATTACATCACTTGCAGGATTTATATTTGAGAATTTTGAAGATAAAAATTTCTATAAAGAAGTGTCTCAAAATCTTGAAAGTGAAGAAGCTCATACTGTTTTAAAGACATTAAAAGATATACTTGAAAATGAAGAAATGAATGAAGAACTTGCTAAAACAATTATGAAAAAAGTTCAAAAAGAAACAGGTATAAAAGGAAAATCTTTATTCTTCCCAGTTCGTTCAGCTTTAACAGGATCAGAGCATGGTCCAGAAATGCTTCATATATTTATGATTTTAGGAAATAAAGGTATCATAGATAGAATTAATTTTGTACTAGATAATTTTTAATAAAATTTGAAAAAAATGAGATTTATTAAATCTCATTTTTTTTAACAAGATTTTATTAATTGTAAAAAAACTAAAAATACGATATTATAAAATGGTAGATTATTTAATAACAATCTTATAAATGTTTAGGAGAAAATTGATGATAAAAGTAAGCAATTTAAGTAAAAAATATGATAAAAAACTAGCTGTAAATAATATTAGTTTTGAGATAAGAGATGGGGAAATACTAGGATTTTTAGGGCCAAATGGTTCAGGTAAAACTACTACATTAAATATCTTAGTTGGATTAATTGAATCAACTAGTGGTAGTGTAGAAATGGATGGAGTTAACATGCTTGATAATTCTATTGAAACTAAGAAGAAGATAGCATTTTTACCAGATAATCCTGAGATTTTTGAAGATATGACAGGAAGAAAATTTGTATATTTTGTTTCAAATATTTATGGTGTGTCTAAAGAAGATAGAGACAAAAGACTTACAGAGCTTGCAGATATGTTTGGAATTACTGATGATTTAGATACCATGATTTCAGGATATTCTCATGGTATGAAGCAAAAGATAGCACTAATTTCAGCTTTAATTCATGATCCTGAAGTTTTGATGCTTGATGAACCAATGGTGGGTCTTGATCCACAAGCAGCATACAATTTAAAAGAATTAATGCGTGAAAGAACTCAACGTGGTAAATCTGTATTCTTTTCATCACATGTCATGGATGTTGTAGAAAAAATAGTAGATAGAATAATTATAATTAAAAAAGGGGAATTAATATTCCAAGGTACAATCGATGAATTGAAGTCATTACAATCTTATGAAGGAGATTTAGAAAAACTATTCTTGGAGATGACAAAATGATGAATGTTATAGAATTAATTAAAAGAGATCTTGGAGTTTACTCTGATTTTAAAGCAATAATGAAAAATAAAAAGGCGAGAAATAAATTTTTTGCGCAAATATTTTTATATGTATTAGGTATATTTTATGTAGTACTTTTTATGACATATATGCTTGGTTCGTTTGATATATTTAAATCTCAAGGTAAAGAAACTCAATTCTTGATGATGGGATTTTCACCTTTTTTAATGATGACTATATTTTTTGTCACACCATTTATAATTAGTAAAATATACTTTTCAAATGAAATGAAAATACTACTTAGACTACCTATTAAGCATGAAGATTTATTGTTAAGTAGAATTATCTATTTAATAGGATACTCATTGACTTTTTCTGTAGTAATTACTATTCCTGTATTAATAAAGTATGGAATTGGGATGAATAAGGGAGTATTATTTTATTTAGGAGGATTACTATCAATAATTCTATTAGCAGTAATCACCGTAGAAATTTTGTCAATATTTGTAATATTTATCATGAAATATATAAATAGAAGCACAAGATTAAAAAGTATATTAAAATATATTTCATATGTATTATTCTTTGTATTATTTATTGGATTTCAATTAGTAATACAATCAGATTCATTTATTGAAGGTGGAAATGAAATAATTGGAAAAGCAGGGAATTATTCAGGAGCGTTAGCAAGTTATTTACCACATTTAAAAATGGTACAAATAGCTTTAACAACTAATTCAATTGCTGTGAGTTTACTATATATGCTTGGATTAATAGTATTATCTGTATTACTTACATATATATTAATAAAGTTATTTTCAAATATGATGATTGAGGGAGTATTATCTGCAAATACAATACAAAGCAAGAAAATAAAAACAAAAGATGTACCGAGATCAACTCTTATGGAAATCGCAATTAAAGATTTTAAAAATATTATAAAAAATGGAATGTATGCTGTAAATAAATTATTTTTTGGATTAATTATGGTTATATTTATGGCAGTACCGGTTGTCATGCAGATAAGTGAGAAAGGTGGAAGTATTTCAGATATATTGGATAAGATTTATATGGGTTATGATATGATAATTAATATTTTTTATAGTCCTGTTACAGCGACCATATCATTATCAATATTGATTACTATAGTGGTTACTACATTTATAGCATCTGGATCAGAAATTACATCTACTACATTTTCAAGAGAAGGTAAAAATCTTTGGATGATGAAGATATTTCCTATAAAGACGGATGATCAATTACTAGGAAGAATATTAGCATCTACTTTGATTATAATACTAGCATCTGCTCCTATTCTTTTAATAATGCTATTCTTAATAAGATTTCAATTAGTAGCAGTAATTACAGTATTTATTACAAATATTATTGTAGCTATGTCTATGAGCTCAATTGCATTAATAGTAGGAATCTCATTTGTAAAGGCAGATTGGGATAATCCACAAGAAGCTATCAAGGGATTTCAGGCATTGATAGTTTTAGTTATAGCAATTTTATTATTGTTTTTAATGGTATTTATACCGAGTCAATATATTGATTTCGAGAATATATCAAATAACATATTATATATACCATTTGCTCAATTGTTTACAATGATTATTTTGGGATTAATATCCTATTTTATCAACAGAAAATTATATGAAAAACGCGTTAGAGTGATGGGAAATTAAATGAAGAACACCTGCTTTATAAAATCAAAGCAGGTGTTCTATTATTATCAATTATTTAAATCTAATATTTATATCAACATGTCCGAATTCACTACCATCTTTTGCACTGATAGCAAATAATTGTAATTTTCCTTTATTAGAATTTGGAGTTTTAAAATCTATTGTGAAATCAAAATCAGCTCTAGTTAATCCATTTAACTTACCATTTACGTAGTGTTCAGCTATAATATTTCCGTTCTCATCATAGAGTCTGTAATTCATAGTATTTTCAAACACGCTCATGCTTCCTTTTATAGAAGTTGTATTAGTTAATAAATCACCATCTTTTAGATTATCAACCCATGCAATTGGTTCTTCAACTAAATCTAAATTTCTCTTTAGATTTCCTGCTGAAAGATTTACATGACCCCAAAGAGTCTCAACTTCTTCACCTTCAACTAAAATTTTAACTTCATCAATAGTATTAAATTCAGTTAAAGTATTTGCAATAGCTTGAAGTGAAGTTGCTTCTAGAGGAGCTCCAGTTGTAAAATCTTTAATTTCTTCACTAAAGTCAACTGTTGCAACTCCATCATTTACTGTGATTCCTAAAACTTTTGTATTTTCAGGTAGTGGTCTAACTGCATCTTCGTCTTTGATGTCAGCACTTATTAAAAGTTCTAAAGCTCTTGTTGCTACGCTATCTGTAGATTCAGTTTCATGTACTTCTCTTTCAAGATAGAAGTTTTCACCATTGTCTTTTACAAAATATAATGCTATTTGCATCATATCATTTGAATTTTCAGATTCGATTTGAGTTTCTTCATCTGTCTCGTTTTGAGTTTCTTTTTCTGTTTCGATTTTAGTCTCTTTTTCTGTTTCTTCTTGATTAGTTTCAATTATTGTTTCGCTATTAGTTTCTATTCTTGTTTCATCAACTTTAGAATTACAAGATACCAATATTAAAACGAATATTAATAAGATTATCTTTTTCATATTTCCTCCCGTATTATACAATACACTTTATTTTAATTATAACATAATAAAAGTCACAATTAAATAAAAGATAATATAGAGATTAATCTATAATTTATTAAATTAAATTTTTGGCAAATATTTTAGATATAATATATATGCTATAATTATTATGAGGTATATTATGAAAATTTATAACACACTTACAAGAAAAAAAGAAGAATTTAAGACTATAGAAGAGAATAAAGTAAAGATGTATGTATGTGGTCCGACTGTATACAACTATATTCATATAGGAAATGCACGACCACTTGTTTTTTTTGATACTTTGAGAAGATACTTTGAGTATAAAAATTATGAAGTAGCATTTGTAATGAATATTACAGATATTGATGATAAAATAATTAATCGTGCAATTGAAGAAAATGTAGACTTTAGAGAAATAACTAAAAAATACTCTAAAGCATTTTTAGATAATGCTAAAAGTTTAAATGTAGATGTAGACAAAATTATAAAATCAAAAGCTACAGATTATATAGATGAAATGATTACCTTTATAAAAGAACTTGAAGATAAAGATGCAGCTTATAACACGGAAACTACTGTTTATTTTAATATAGATAGTGCAAAAGATTATGGAAAATTATCAAAGAAAAATATATATGATTTGAAAGCTGGTTCAAGGGTAGAAATAGATAAATCTAAAAGAAATCCTTTAGATTTTGCTTTATGGAAAAAACAAAAAAATGAAAATGAACCTGCTTGGGATAGTCCTTGGGGTAAAGGGAGACCAGGTTGGCATATTGAATGCTCAACAATGGCAAATAATATTTTAGGAGATACTATTGATATTCATGGTGGAGGAGAAGATTTACAATTTCCGCATCATGAAAATGAAATAGCACAATCAGAAACTCTTCATGGAGAGCCTTTTGCAAATTATTGGATGCATAATTCAATGATCACTGTTGATAAAGAGAAAATGAGTAAATCATTAGGTAATTTCTTTACAATTCATGATATAGAAAAAGAGTATGATTTGATAATTGTGCGTATGTGGTTAATCTCTGGACATTATAGAACTCCACTTGATTTTTCTAAGGAAAATCTTGATGCAATCAAAAATGGATACAATAGACTTCAAAATTCATTTGAAGATTTGGAAAGAAATATTGATTATTCTACAAATAATTCAGAATTGAATAATGAAGTAAAATCAGAGATAGATAAATTTGTTAATGAATTTGAAAATGCAATGGATGATGATTTTAATACTTCAAATGCATTAACTAGCATTTATGAACTTGCAAGATATATAAATTCTAATTTTAATAATGAATCTTCAATAAAAGATATGATTTATGCAAAAGAAAAATTTTCTACACTTTTAGATGTATTAGGAATAAGTTTTGCAAAAGAAAATCTAGATGAAGAGATTGAAAAGTTAATAGAAGAAAGAACTAATGCAAGAAAAGAAAAAGACTTTAAAAAGGCTGATGAAATAAGAGATAAATTACATCAAATGGGAATAGAGCTTAAAGATACTCCAACAGGAGTAGTTTGGAAGAGAGTTTGAGGCTAATATGTCAGATTTAATATTTGGAAGAAATTCCGTATTTGAATATTTAGAAAATATGAATGATTTTGAAAACTTATATATTCAAAATGGAATAAAAAATGAAAAATTTAATAAAATTATTGAAATAGCTAAGAAGAAAAAATTGAGCATAGAATATATAGATAAGAAAAAACTTGATAAACTTTCAAATTTTCAGAATCATCAAGGTGTTTTACTCCTAGCAAAAAACTATAAATACTATACATTAGAAGAAATATTAGATTATGGCGACAAACAAAATAAAGATCCATTGATAATTATACTTGATGAAATTACGGATCCTCACAATCTAGGAGCTATTATAAGAACTTCAGAAGCTGCTGGAGCAACAGGTGTAATAATTCCAAAACATAGAGCAGCATCTGTAAATCATACAGTTCACAAAACATCTGCAGGAGCTACGAGTTTTATGAGAGTTTGTATGGTTACAAATATTAATCAAACTATTGATACTCTTAAAGATAGAGGATATTGGATCTATGGAGCAGATGGTCATACAGATAAATATTATGACGATATAGATTATACCGGAAAAATTGGTATTGTTATAGGAAATGAAGGTAAGGGTATTTCAAGACTTACTAAAGAAAAATGTGATGATTTGGTTAAAATTCCTATGTATGGAAAGACAGAATCATTAAACGCTTCAACATCAGCAGCAATAATAATTTATGGTATAATAAATCAAAGAAAAAATGGATAATATAAAATTCTAAAGAATTTGATAAAAAAATATACATTTTAAAATAAAAAAAGTGAATCAGAAATAAGACTGATTCACTTTATATTGGAGGCGGCAACCGGATTTGAACCGGTGATCGAGGTGTTGCAGACCTATGCCTTACCACTTGGCTATGCCGCCATATAAGATACCTATCAATTATATAAAATATTTAAGATAAAATCAAGCTTTGTATATTAAAACAATGCTTGATTTTATAAAATTTCAAATTTAGCCAAGTGTTTAATATATCCAGTTATGCTGGGGAATGGAGTTAATATGATAAAAATAATAAAAAGATTAAACGCCAGGGAATATTTTATTCTACTTGCTGTAGGAATATTGATATTCGGACAATCATATTTTGAACTTTTAATACCAGATTTTATGTCAGAAGTTACAAGACTTGTTCAAACTCCTGGAAATAATATAAATGAAATTTTAATAAATGGTATATACATGTTATCGGCTGCTTTTGCTGCTTTAGCATTAGCTGTAATATCTGGTTACTTAATTGCGAAATTTTCATCAAAAGTAGCAAATAATTTGAGATATTTACTTTTTAATAAAATTCAAACTTTATCACAAGAAGATATAGATAAATTTACACCAGCAAGTTTGATAACAAGAACTACAAATGATATCACTCAAGTAGAGATGTTTATGGGATTTGGTATAAATGTATTTTTTAGATCCCCAATACTTGCAATTTGGGCATTAACTAAAATTTCAGGAAAAGGAATAGAGTGGACATTAGCTACTGCTGTAGCTGTAGCAGTTGTTATAATTTCAGTAATTTTATTAACTATTTTTGTTATGCCAAAATATGAAATAGTACAGAAAAATATTGATAGTTTAAATGAAGTTACTAGAGAGAATATTACTGGTATTCGTGTGGTAAGAGCATTTAATGCTGAAAAGTATCAACAAAAGAAAACGAAAAAAGTAAATGATGAATTAACAAGACTATTAAAATTCACACAAAAATCATTTGCTATTACACAACCTTTAATGATGTTTGTGATGAATATTTTAACACTTGCTATTTATCTAATAGGTTCACAAATGATAAGTGTAAGAACTTTACCAGATAAAATTACTGTTTTCGGAGATATGATTGTATTCTCAGCATATGCTATTCAAATAATAATGGCATTTTTAATGATGGCTATTATTTTAGTGGTATATACTAGATCTGCAATATCTTTAAGAAGGATTAATGAAGTACTAGATTCTGAAATATCCGTAATTGAAGGCGTTGTTGATGCTGATTACAAAACACAGAATATAGAATTTAATAATGTATCATTCAAATATCCAGACGCTCAAGAATATGTGCTTAAAGATATATCATTTAGTGCAGATAAAGGAGATACGGTTGCTATTATAGGTCAAACAGGTTCAGGGAAATCAACTATTGCTAAACTAATTACTAGATTTTATGAAGTCACTGATGGAGAAATATTAATAGATGGTGTAGACATTAGAGAATTTACAGAAAAATCATTAAATAATAAATTATGTTATGTTCCACAAAGATCAGTACTTTTCAATATGTCTGTTGAAGATAATATAAAATTTGGAGAAAGCTATTATCAAAAAACATTTGATGATGTTAAAAATGCAATAGAAGTAGCTCAAGCAAAAGATTTTGTAGAAGAAATGGATGATAAATATAATAATATGATATCAAGAGGGGGAACAAATGTTTCTGGTGGACAAAAACAAAGACTTTCTATAGCAAGAGCTATTGCAAGAAAACCAGAAATATTTATTTTCGATGATACATTTTCTGCTTTAGACTTTAAAACAGAATCAACTTTAAGAAAAGCATTAGAAGAAAATACTAAAAATGCAATTACAATATTAATTTCCTCTAGAGTGGGGTCGATTCTAAATGCTGATAAAATAATTCTTTTAGATGATGGAAAAGTGGTAGCTAAAGGAACCCATAAAGAACTTTGGCAAACAAGTAATTTATATAGAGAAATCGCTTTATCACAATTGTCAGAGGAGGAATTAAATGCAAAAACAAGATAAAAAAAGAGTTAATATATTTAAATCCTTCACTAAAAATATCACTCAAATTAAAGAATATAAAGGTTTATTAATAATAGCTTTATCACTTGCAATAGTTTCTGCAATTTTAAGTACATCAGCTCCAAATCAATTATCAAAATTAACAGATGAAATTTCTTCTTCTCTAAATATAGATAATAAAAAAATGGAAGATTTAGGTAAAGTAATATATTCTAATTTACAATTAGAAAATCCTGGAGAAATAGAGTATGAAGGAACTAAAATATCTTTAGAAAATCAACAGAAATATCTTGAAGTTATGAAAAAATTTCAAGAAGTTGATAAAGATAATATAGACAAATCAGATGTACAAGAAGAACAACAACAAGAACTTTTAGATATTTATCGTGAACTTCCTGAAGATATTACAGAATTTATTGAACCAAAAATAAATCTTGATAAAATATGGAAAATTGCTACAATAATAGCTCTAATATATATAGTATCTATGATTGCAAATTTTGTTTCAGCGATTCTAATTTCAGAGATAGTCAATAATTATGCGAATAAATTAAGAAATAATGTTTCTAATAAAATGAATAAATTATCTTTAAATTATTTTGATCAAAATAAAGTAGGGGATATTCTATCTAGAATGACAAATGATGTTGACACTATAGCTCAAAGTTTAAATGATTCAATTGGATCTATAACTATATCAATTGCTCTTTTAATCGGTTCAATTGTAATGATGATATATACGAATATTTTACTTACTATAGTTGCAGTTCTTTCATCAATGTTAGGATTTTTGGCTACAGGTCTTATACTTTCAAAGTCTCAAAAATTCTTTACTGAAAGACAAAAGCAATTAGGAAATCTTAATGGTCATATAGAGGAAATGGTTTCGGGTCTAGAAATTATAAAAGTATATAATGCTAAAGATGAATCTATGAATACATTTAATGATTTAAATGATAAATTTTATGATGCTTCATTAAAATCAAAATTTTTGTCAGGATTGATACCACCATTAATGACTTTTATAGGTAATTTTGGATATCTAGCTGTATCAATAGTTGGGGCCATACTTGCTACTAAGGATATAATTACTTTTGGGGTAATTGTCGCATTTATGATTTATGTAAGAATATTTACAAATTCTCTTACTTCAATGGCTCAAGTATCATCTTCAATTCAATCATCATCTGCAGCGTCAGATCGTGTATTTGAATTTTTAGAAGAAAAAGAGCTTCCAAAAGAAGAGAATATGAAATATTTAGATCCGATTAAAGTAAAAGGAGAGATAGAATTTGAGGAAATTGTATTTCAATATCCTACAAATGATAAACCTACAATTAAAGGTTTTTCTGCAAAAGCTCTACCTGGTCAAAAGATAGCTATCGTTGGGCCTACAGGTGCAGGAAAATCTACTATGGTAAATCTTTTGATGAAATTCTATGAAATAAGTGATGGAGATATAAAAATTGATGGTGTTTCAATAAAAGATATTTCTAGAGAAAATATACACCAACTGTTTACAATGATACTGCAAGATACTTGGCTATTCCATGGAACAATTAGAGAAAATATTGTGTATAATATGGAAAATATAAATGATTCAGAGCTTAAAACATTAGCAAAATTTATTGGATTGGAGCATTTTATTAAAACATTACCAGAAGGATTTGATACAGTAATTAAAGATTCTGATTCAGTCTCAGCTGGTCAAAGACAATTATTGACAATAGCTCGTGGTATGCTCAAAAATGCACCATTCTTAATACTTGATGAAGCAACTTCTAATGTAGATACTCGTACAGAAGAAGTAATTCAAGAAGCTATGGATAAATTAATGGTAGGTAAAACTTCATTTATAATAGCGCATAGACTTTCAACAATTATAAATGCTGATTTAATATTAGTTATGAATGAGGGGAATATAATAGAGCAAGGAACTCATGAAGAACTTTTAGATAAAAATGGCTTTTATGCAGAATTATATAATTCTCAATTTAGTTTAGATTAGTAAATACTGATTTTTTGAATATATATATAATAAAAAACACTCTAAAAAAATTTAGAGTGTTTTTTATATTTGTTGGTGCTCGATCAGGGGCTCGAACCCTGGGCCCACAGATTAAGAGTCTGCTGCTCTACCAACTGAGCTAATCGAGCTGACAATGACTATTATACTCCCATAAAAATCTATTGTCAATATTTATTTTAACAAGTAATAATTATAACAAATATGTAAATATTAATTTTAATGAAATTAATCCATCTTAAATAAAGGAACTAAATTTTCAATATTTTCAACGATATAATTTGAATTATTCTTATTTACATCGTAGGTAATTAGAGAAAAAACAATAAATTCCTTAATTATATCTTCAAATACTTCATCTTCAGTTGCAATATTTTGATTATCACACCATATTGAAATACTAGAACCTTTGATTAGTGGACTTTTATCATCAATGGTAGTTCCACTGAATTTACCGGGACTCCATTCATTAAATATTTTTTTGTAAGCGTTTTTAAAATTCCATGAATGCATTGGGCGTCCGTCCTCAGGCATATCCTCTCTCAATACATAGTATAAATAATCAGAATTTGAATTATAAATATTTTTATAATCTTTATTAATAAATGTATCTAAAGGAGAGACATTTTTAGTCCAGGACATTATACACCAATAATCAATATTTATATTTTTTGAAGGTTCAATTAACTGTTTAGGAATATCAGGATTGTTTTCTCCATAAAATATACCATCATTCCAAATACGAACTTTTTTAGAGTGGGATGTAAACAATTCATATATATCATTTATATATCCAACAAAGGAATCTTTCCAAGAATATTTTTCCCCGTATTTTTCTTTAGCAAAATTATCAAGAACTGGTTGATATTCATTTATAAACTCATCTTTATGAAATTCCATAAATTCATCACCACCAATATGAAATTCTTCCTGTTCAGCAAAAATAGATAAATGCTCTAAATATAAGGATTTTATAAAGTCGACAGCTTTATTTGATGTGATATCAAGAGCTATTTTCGAAGCTTTTCCATCGATAGATTTCAATGCGAATTCGGGATGAATATTCAATATATGGTCTACATGGCCTGGTGTATCAAAAGAGGGGATTATTTTAATACTTAGTTTTTTAGCATGATCAAGAATTTCTGAAACATCATTAAATGTTAAATAACCATCTTTTGAAACTATTTCAGGTGCGATATTTGATTCGATTCTATAACCTCTATTATCAGAAAAATGGAAGTTTAGAGTATTCAAATTTAAATCAGACATAAAATCAAGTAAATTAATTATCCAATCTTTCGTGAAAAACTTTCTTCCACAATCCAGATGGACTCTACGTTCCATTATGTCAGGGAAGTCTATTATTTCATATTCATAAAAAGATTTATTGAGAATGGCATTATATATTAAACTTGTAAAAGCAGAAATTAGTCCACGATTATTTTTAGCAATAATTTCTATGGAATTAATTTTTGAATTAATATAATACACTTCGCTATTTTCAATATTATCAAAATGATTATTTTCATCTATTTTTAACGATACTATTAGTTTTTCTTTTTTATCATCAATATCTAATCCAAAATAATTAGTATATTTTTTATATAATCTATCAATTACACTATTTAATTTATTATCTTCATAATTAATTATTAAATTAGAAACTTCAAATGAGCTACCTTGGGAAATTATTTTTTTAGGTCTGTTAATATAAAACATAAAACCTCCTTAGTTTTATTTTATAATTTAAAAAAATATAAGCAAATTATTTGACAAAAATAGTATATTTTTATATAATAAAAAAGCAACAAAATAAGCGGAAGTGGCTCAGTGGTAGAGCATCGCCTTGCCAAGGCGAGGGTCGCGAGTTCGAATCTCGTTTTCCGCTCCAATAACAAATGCAGAATGATTTATTCATTTTGCTTTTTTTTTTATTAAACATATGTATAAATCGTTGAAAGATTATATGAAATGGTATAAAATAAATTAATATGGTGAGTATTTCAGTCCAGGTGGTGGAATTGGCAGACACGCTATCTTGAGGGGGTAGTGAGCAACGCTTGTGGGAGTTCGAATCTCCTCCTGGGCACCATAAAACTTGTAGACAATAAATTACAAGCAAAAAGTACATAATTACAATAAAAATATTAACTTAAATAGCATAATTGGAATGCCACCGAATCGTAATATCGTTAGACTACGGGTTCAAGGTTCGTTTTCATATCTAATTATTAATATGGAGGAAACAATGAAAGAAGAAAACAGAAGGAAATTAAACAAGAGAAATAGCGATAATATGGCTATTAAGATTTCAATGATAATATTAGGTATATTACTTATATTTGTCATTACATTATACGCAATAAATATTTTTTCTGGAAATAAAGAAAAACCATCAGTAAAAGAAACAGAAAAAGAAACGATTCAAGAAACAATAAAAGAAACAGAAAAAGAAACAGCGAAAGAAACAGAAAAAGAAACTGCGAAAGAAACAGAAAAAGAAACTGTAAAAGAAACTGTAAAAGAAACAGAAAAAGAAACTGTAAAAGAAACAGAAAAAGAATCTCAAGCAGAACAAACACAAGAAGAGCAAAACCAACCAGTAGAAGAACCTTCAGAACCAAGTCAAATTCCAGTTCCTGAATATGAACCAACTGTAAACATATCAATAGATACAATACGTAATGCATCACAATCAGAATTAGTTGATATGATAATTCGTGGAGAGCTAGGATATGGAGCTGAAAGACTTGATTTATTACAAAAAGCAGGTAAAGATTATAATTTCTATAACAATTTAGTAGACCAAAGACTTAAAGAATTAGGATATTAGGAGATAAAATGGGAATCATTAATCCATCAATACTTCCAGGTTTTTTAGAATTACTTCCAAAAGATCAAAAAGTATTTGATGAAATGAAAAACATTATTGAAAAAAATTTCATAAAATATGGCTTTGTAAACATTGATACTCCATTGATAGAAAAAGAAGAGATTCTACTTTCTAAAGGTGGAGGAGAGACAAGCAAACAAATTTATAGAATAGATAAGGAAAGTACCAAACAAGCATTAAGATTTGACTTAACAGTAAGTCTTGCCAGATATATTTCTATGTATTCTCATGATTTAAGTTTTCCATTTAAAAGATATCAAATAGGTAAAGTATATCGTGGTGAAAGAAATCAAAAAGGAAGATATAGAGAGTTCTACCAATGTGATATAGACATTGTCGGTAAAGATAATCTTTCAATTATAAATGACGGAGAAATTCCTTCAGTTATCTATAATATTTTTAAGGAATTTGGGTTTAAGGATATTCTATTTAGAATAAATAATAGAAAATTATTACAAGGTTTTTTAGAATCTATACAAATAGAAAAATTTGAAGAAGTTTTAAGAACTATAGATAAGATTGAAAAAATAGGCAGGGATAAAACTATTGAAGAATTATCAAAACTCGAAATTACAAGTGAGGATATAGATAAAATTCTAGAATTTATTCATACCGAAAATACAAATGAAGATACCATCGAAAAGATTAATAAGTTAAATATTGAAAATGAAATATTCTTAGAGGGAAGAAAAGAGCTAATTGAAGTATATGAATACATGCAAGCTTTTGAAATTCCAAATGAAAATATAAAAATAGATTTAACTATTACTCGAGGGTTAGATTATTATACAGGTACGGTTTATGAAACTTTTTTAAAAGGTTATGAAAGTATCGGGTCCGTATGTAGTGGCGGAAGATATGATAATTTAGCAAATAATTTCACAAAACAAAAATTCCCAGGAGTGGGTCTTTCAATAGGTTTAACTAGATTATATTATCAATTAAACGAAGCTAATTTATTAAACATAGAGGAAGAAAAAGAAAAGTCTATAATTGTAATTCCAATGGATGAAGATGTTATAGATTATGGTATAGATATAGTAAATGATTTGAGAAAGCATAAAATCACTTCTCAGATATATCTAGAAAAAGGCAAGGTTAAAAAGAAGTTTTCATATGCTGACAATATAGGAGCAGATTTAGCTATAATTGTTGGTGGAAATGAAAAAGAAAATCAAGAAGTAAGTATAAAAGATTTTATTAGTGGTAATCAAGAAACAATAGAAAGAAAAAGTTTCATTAACTTTTTGGAGGAAAGATGAAAATAACATTTCCAGATAATAGACAGGTAGAATTTGAAAAAGGAACATCCTTATTAGATATTGCAAGGTCTATTTCTGAAGGATTTGCAAGATCAGTAGAAGGTGCACAAGTAAATGGTCATAAATTAATGGGATTGCAAGAAGTATTGAATGAAGATAGTAGTGTAGATTTTTTTAAATACGATGATGATAGAGCTAAACAACTATTTTGGCATACTTCTGCTCATTTAATGGCAGCAGCTATTCAAAAGCTATACCCAGACACAAAATTTGCTATAGGGCCTGCTATTGAGCAAGGATTTTATTATGATATAGAGAGTGATCATCATTTTGTACCAGAAGATTTCGAAAAAATTGAAAAAGAAATGCTAGAAATAGCTAGACAGAAGCATGATTTAGAAAGAGAAGATATTACAAGAGAAGATGCTCTTAAATATTTTGAAGATAGAGGAGATATTTACAAGGTAGAATTAATAAATGATTTACCTGAAAATGAATCTTTATCTCTTTATAAATTAGGTGATTTTATAGATTTATGTAAAGGTCCTCATATTACAAATACAAAAGAAATCAAAGCTGTCAAGATACTTTCAATTGCAGGAGCATATTGGAGAGGTGACAGTGACAGACAAATGTTACAAAGACTTTATGGAATCTCATTTAAGAAACAATCAGAATTAGATGATTATTTAAATATGCTAGAAGAAGCTAAGAAGAGAGATCACCGTGTGCTAGGTAAGCAAATGAAATTATTTATGCTTGCTGATGAAGGTCCAGGATTCCCATTCTATCTTCCAAATGGAATGATTGTTAAAAGAAATCTAGAAAAATTCCTTTTAGAAAAAATAAGAATTGCTAGTTATGGTGAAATCTCAACACCAATGATATTAAATGAAGCTTTATGGCATACTTCAGGTCACTGGGATCATTATCAAGAAAATATGTATTTCACAAAGATTGATGATGAAGATTATGCGGTAAAACCAATGAATTGTCCTGGATCAATTTTAGTTTATAAATCAGAACCACATTCATATAGAGATTTACCAATTAGACTTTCAGAACTTGGTCTTGTTCACAGACATGAATTATCAGGTGCTTTACATGGATTATTTAGAGTAAGAGCATTTACACAAGACGACGCACATATATTTTGTTTAGAATCTCAAGTAAAAGATGAGATTAAGGGAATTATGAATCTTGCTCAAGAAATATATTCTAAATTTGGATTTGAATATAAGGTGTTTATTTCTACAAGACCAGAAGATTTTATGGGATCACCAGAACTATGGGATAGAGCAGAAAAGAACTTAATTGAAGTAGTTGAAGAATTAGGTATCGACTATACAATAAATGAAGGTGATGGAGCATTCTATGGTCCAAAAATAGATATTCAATTACTTGATTCACTTAGAAGACCATGGCAATGTGGTACAATTCAGTTAGACTTCCAAATGCCACAAAGATTTGAAATGTATTATATAGATGAATCTAATGAAAAGAGACAACCTGTAATGATTCATAGAGCTATATATGGTTCACTTGAAAGATTTTTAGGAATCCTAATAGAACATTATGCTGGTAATTTCCCACTTTGGTTAGCACCAGTTCAAGCTACTTTTATACCGGTAAGCTTAGAACATCATGGAGATAAAGTTAAAGAAATTAAACAAAAATTCTTTGATGCAGGTCTAAGAGTAGAAATTGATGATAGAAATGAGTCAATGGGTAAGAAAATCCGTGATTCACAAACATCTAAAATTCCTTATCAATTAGTAATAGGTGATAATGAGATTGCTAATAACACAGTTTCTGTGAGAAAATATGGTGAATCAAAATCTATTGATATTGATTTAGATGAATTTTTCAATCAAATGCTTAAAGATGTAGAAGAAAGAAATTAATTATTTATAAAATATTAATTAATAAATATATTAAATTATATTTGACAATATAAGATAAATAATGTATACTTTATAGGTATTCAAGCAGAGGTACCTACTCTCACCTAATGTAATAGTACATTTAGGTATAACTTAATCAAGATTTTTGAGATAGTAGCGTAGGTATTTATGCTACTATTTTTTATTTAACTTATACTTTAGGAGGTATGTTATAAAAGAACTTCAAATAAACGAGCAAATCCGTTTTCCAAAAGTAAGACTTATTGGAAGTGATGGTGAACAATTAGGTATATTTACATCTCAAGATGCTTATAATAAAGCTATAGACGAAGGTTTAGATTTAGTACTTCTATCACCAAATGCAGAACCACCTGTGGTTAGAATTATGGATTATAGAAAGTACAAATATGATCAAGTTAAGAAACAAAAAGAAGCAAGAAAAAATGCTAAAACAGTAAATGTACAAGAAATTAGATTATCACCTTCAATTCAAAAGCATGATTTAGAAATTAAAGCTCGTAATGCTATTAGAATTCTTAGCAAAGATGATAAAGTAAAAGTAAGTATTAGATTTAGAGGAAGAGAGATGGCACATAAAGAGCTAGGTAGAGAAGTTTTAGAAGATTTCTTTGAATTAGTAAAAGACGTGTCACAAATAGCTTCAAAACCAAAATTTGAAGGTCGAAGCATTCAAATGCTTTTAGAACCTAAATCAGAGTAGGAGGAAATTATGGGAAAAATGAAAACACATAGAGGATCAGCTAAAAGATTTAAAAGAACTGGTTCAGGTAAATTAAGAAGATTTAAGGCATATAAGAGCCATATCACTGGTAAAAAATCACCAAAGAGAATTAGATCTTTAAGAAAATCAACAGTAGTAAGTAAAGCTGATATGAAGAGAATAGGAAATATGATTCCTTAGGAGGCGATTAGATGGCAAGAGTAAAACGTGCAGTTAATTCAAAGAAAACACATAAAAAATATTTAAAAATGGCTAAAGGATATAGAGGTGGAAAATCTACTTTATTTAGAACAGCAAAACAAGCTGTAATGAAATCACTTCAATATTCATATATCGGAAGAAAACGTAGAAAAAGAGAATTTAGACAATTATGGATTGCTAGAATCAATGCAGCTTCTAGAGCAAATGGTTTAAGCTATTCAAAATTCATGGGTGGATTAAAGAAAGCAAATATAGATATCAATAGGAAAATGTTATCTGAAATTGCAATCAATGACCCACAAGCATTTTCAAAATTAGTTGAAACAGTAAAAAATGCTTAGTCTATAAGAGTATATCTGTTGAGGAAAATTTTCCTTCAACAGATATTTTTTATATACTTAATTTATATTAAAATATTGTTAACTTTCAGTTAAAAGTATATTTATCTTTATTTCAAAGAAGACTAATAATTACACTATAATTAAGAACCCCAAAAATGACTTTAATTTCAACTTTTGGGGTTTATTCATATTTTGCAGTCATTTAAATATTAATTATGATTTTATTTCACATATGCTTTATAAACAAATGCTTTTTGTCCCTTATATTGGAACTCAATCCAATTTGGATATTTTACTGATACTTTACCTTTCAATAGTGTACCATTTGTAAGTGTACCAAGTATTTTCCCATTTGGATTTTCTCTTACATTGAGATTACCTTTTACTATTGCTTGTACGGAAACTATATTTTCTATTAAACTTCTGTAAATATAAGCATCTTTATTATTGTATTTTATTCTTACCCAATTTGGATTGTTTATATTCACTGTTCCTTCTACATATACAGCTTTAGCAAGTGATCCTATAATTTGACCATTTGGTGTATGTCTTACATTTGTTGGTGCAACAGCTAAACCTCTAAGCTTAATTGTATTCACTACAAGGTCTTTGTATATATAACCTTTATCTGTCTTTATCCAGTTTGGATTATCTACTGATACAATACCTGTTACAGTTTCACCAAATTTTGCTGTTCCTATAATTTCTCCATTTGGAGTTTTTCTTACATTTGTAGTTCCTGAAGCTAAACCTTTAATATTGACAGTTTCTGAAAGAAGAGGTTTGTATACATATGCTTCTTTACCATTGTAATCAAATTTAACCCAATTTGAACCTTCTTCATACTTACCTTCTACTAATGAACCTTGTTCAAGAATACCAATAATTTGTCCATTTGGGTTAACTCTAACATTTGTTCTTGTTGAACTAAGACCTTTGGAATCTATAAGTTCTGGGTCTTTAGGTTGACCTGGTTCTATTGGTAATTCATCATTTAATAAAATTATATTTTCTGGATTTATACCAATTTCTATTAGTTTAGATTTAGCTTCTTCACTATAAACTGTAAATTTAACTTTATTTTTTACTTCTTCACTAAGATCAAAAGTATTACTGGTTAAATAAATTTCTTTAGATTTTAATATTATATTCTTTAAAAATGATGTGTCACCCGAAATAACTGAGTTTCCAAATTCTTTTGATTCTTTACCAAAAGTTATTGTTTCTAGATTTTGTAATCCATGAAATGCATTTTTTCCATAATTATTAACAGAATTAGGTATTGTTAATTCCTTTAATGATATTGTATTATAAAAAGCTAATCTACCTATATGTTTAAGACCCTCGTTTAACTTAATTTCTTCTATATACTGAGCATTATGAAAGGCAAATGGTTCTATTTCTTTTATACCTTTACCAAATACAACTTTATTTAGATTTAATGAATTATCAAAACTATATTGTTTAATTATTTGAACACTATCAGGTATTATCATTTCAATTCTTTCTGACTTTGATGGATATCTGATTAATTCACTTATTGATTTATTGTATAGTACACCATCAATATCTGCAAATTGATTATTATCTTTATCCACTTTAATTTCTTGCATACTTGGTGTAACAGAAAAAGCACTGTTTCCAATTAAATCAACATGTTTAGGAATAAATATTTTTTTTAATTTTATTGTTTTCGAAAAAGCCTCATGTCCAATTGTTTGTAAATTTGATTCTTCTTGTATAACAAATTCACTTAAATGTTCACAAAAACTAAATGCTTGATTACCAATAAATTCTACCGAATTTGGTAAAATAATTTTCTTTATTTTTGATATATAAAAAGCTTTATCATCAATATTTTGTAGTTGTGAATCTTGATTAAATTTAACTTCATTAATATATTCTGAAAACTGAAAAGCCTTATCTTGTATAGTTACTACAGAATTTGGAATTGTTAATATTTTAATATTTGGGCCATGTAATGTTCCATAAAATTCATCACTATAGTTACTAAATGCATAACTTGCAATTTCTGTAACTTTAAATTCGATTCCTTGATATATTATTTTTTCTGGAATTGTTAGTTCTTCACCTTTATAAGAAATATAATTTTCTCCATCTCCGAATTGAACTGTTCCTTGTCCATTTTCGATACTTAAGACTTTATATTTAAAATTATCACTAGTTTCAATTACTTGACCTACTTTAACTGATTCATCTTCTGATAGTTCTATATTTTGTATTTTTTCATTAGTCGTGTTCATTGCATTAGCATGCGATTGTTGAAGTAGCAAAGTTGCTGAAAATGCAAGAACACATGCTTTTAAGAATATTTCTTTTTTCATAATTTCCATCCTTATCACATTTATTAAGTATGCCTTATTTATTTTGTTAGGTTAACCTAATAAAATAATACAATAGTTTAATTAAAAAATCAATTATAAAATACAAAAATATTCTTCAATAGTAATATTTTTGATGATTATTTTCAAATTATTAAATTAATTAAAGATAGACTAAGTTTTGTTTATGATTATTTAATAACTAAAAATTACTTAAATCATGTGTATAAATACATAAAATTTATGTATTTAAGCTAATTCAAATTTTATTTATATATATATATATTCATTTAACATGATATTGCAGGAAACTTTTATATTTTTGAATATTGTATAAAATCTTTTGTATAGAATATAAAACCTATCAGATCAATAAAGTTTGATGAACAATGACAAAAAGTATATAATGTAATGTATTGAATATTATTTATAAGGAATGAAAATGAAACTAGCTCAATATTATAAAAATTTCATATCAAAGAATCCTGCAAGATTGATTCTATTTATGTATGTCGTGAGTATTGTTATAGGGACGATTTTATTGATGCTACCAATTTCATCAAGTAGTGGTGAATGGACTAGTTTAGTAGATTCTCTATTTACAATAATTTCATCTGTGTGTGTTACAGGACTTACAACTGTAGTTACCACAATACATTGGTCAATATTTGGTAAGGTTGTTATTCTATTATGGATACAACTTGGAGGACTTGGTGTAATGACTGCAGCTAGTATGGTTGCATTAATATTTAATAGAAAAATGTCTATTTCTGATAGATTAAAACTTTCAGAAGAAAAAAATGCAA
>JAEZZN010000033.1 GCA_023418535.1 Bacillota bacterium
TATCACAATTATACATTATGGAGGATTTTTTGGTGCTTGAAGCTAAAGCTTTTTTACCTCCACCTGCATAGCAGGTGGTTTATTGTTTCGTTCACTTACGTTCACTCAACTCACTAAAGTGAACAAATATGATTATAGAAATAGTATATCACATAATGAAAATATAGATAAATAGGAATAGGGGTAGTTAAAGTATTTGGAATAATACAATTAGGAAGTTAGATAAAAAAATATAATAATATAGATTCAAAATTAGTATCATAAAATAAATGATGTTTTAAATATATACAAGTAGAATAAAAAATGTAAATCCTATAAAG
Source organism: Bacillota bacterium (assembly GCA_023418535.1). Next base: position 321 of record JAEZZN010000033.1, read on the forward strand.
ATTAAGAAATAAATAAATTTAATTTTTATAAAATATAAATGAATTAATAATCCAGATAGAAATAATAAAATTTTTTATTATATAAAGAATTAATAAATAGGGCGATAAATTAAATTGGATAGAATTTAATAGAAATAGGGATAATTTAACTTAAATCAAATTTGTCACAAAATAATGATTTTGTGACAAAGTATACCCAAAAGTACAAGATTGGAGAAATATCTTTAAATTCAGGACTTTTTGCGGTTTTGATCGTTTTTAATCTACATTACAAAAGAAATTAAAATTTCCAACAGCTTATTGTTTTATATTTTTTCTTTTATTTCTTTTTTATTTTTAAGATGCAATTTATTTTATTCCTTATAGAATTTAAATAATTTATAATTTTATTAATTATCAATCTATATTTAATTAATTTACCTTCATTAACCTCATCAAATATATTTATACTATTAGAAACTGTATTTATAAGTTTGATTAAAATTTATAATAAATTATCTTAATTATAGATTTTCTACAAATATTGTTTTAAAAGAAAAAAACTATAAATACCTCTATCCATATAAATATATAGTATTTTTTCAAATATTAGAAAAATATGAGGCTCTAATTTGCGTTCTAAGCGATTTAAAATACTATAGCCATATAATTACATGACTGAAATAATGATATATAAAACGAGTTATAAAATATTAGAGTTTAGATTGCATCTCCATGATTATTTGTTTAAAAATATATAAATATTTATTTTAAGAAAAATTATTTCTTATACGTAACTATATACGGATATATTATTTTAGATTCGATGTACGATAAATATAATAAGACGCATTCAAAAAAGAATGCGTCTTTAAGATTTTAATTAAATTATTTAGCATAAGCTGAAGATCTAGTTTCTCTGATTATATGAACTTTAATCTTTCCAGGATATTCAAGTTCATCTTCAATTCTTCTTGCTATTTCGGATGCTAGTATAGTAAGTCTATCATCAGAAATCTTATCAGGTTCTACCATTATTCTTAATTCACGACCAGCTTGAATAGCATATGCTTGTTTAATTCCTTCATAAGAAGTTGCAATAGCTTCCAGATTAGCTAATCTTGTTAAATAAGCGTCAATAGCTTCTCTTCTTGCTCCAGGTCTTGCTGCAGATATAGCGTCAGCAGCTTGTACTATCATAGCTTCAAGTGATTCGAAAGGTACATCAAAGTGATGTGCTTCTACTGCATGTACGATATCTTCTTTAATTTTATATCTTCTCAATAAGTTTACACCAATCTCAACATGAGTACCTTCAATTTCATGGTCTAGAGCTTTACCGATGTCATGTAATAATCCTGCACGTCTTGCCACTTTATCATTAATACCAATTTCACGTGCTAGAGTTGCTGCTATATTTGCAACCTCTACAGAGTGCCATAGTACATTTTGTCCATAAGATGTTCTAAAATATAAAAGTCCTAGTGTACGAACTAAATCAGGATGTAATCCATGAACTTTAGCTTTTTCACAAGCTTCTTCGCCATATTCTTTTATAGATTGTTCAATTTCTTCTTGTGCTTTTTCGTACATTTCTTCAATTCTTGCAGGATGGATTCTTCCATCAAGCATTAATTTTTCCAATGTAATTCTTGCAATTTCTATTCTTTTTAAATCGAAAGAAGAAAGAACAATAGCTTCAGGAGTATCATCAATTATGATATCTACACCAGTTAAACTTTCAAAGGCTCTAATATTTCTACCTTCACGTCCTATAATTCTACCTTTCATCTCATCATTAGGTAGAGATACTACTGCTACTGATGATTCTGCTACAGTATCTGAAGCTTGTCTTTGTATAGCTTGAACTATAATATTTTTAGCTATTTTTGTTTGATTTTCTTTTATACGAGCTTCATAATCACGTATAATTAAAGCTTTTTGATGTTCAGCTTCTTCTTCAGCCTGATCTAAAACTATTTGTCTAGCTTCTTGATCAGTTAAACCAGAAATTCTTTCTAGTTCTACAATTTGTTCTTGTAGTTTTTTATTTACTTCAAGTTCTTTTAATTCAACATTTTTTAATTTTGAATTAAGAGAATCATATTTTCTGTCTACTTTATCTATTTTTTTATCTAAGTTTTCTTCTTTTTTCACTAACCTTTGTTCGTGCTTGTTGAGTTCTTTACGTCTTAATTTTTCTTCATGTTCAATATTTTGTTTTAATTTAAAAATTTCATCTTTTGCTGTCAACATTGCTTCTCTTTTTAGAGATTCAGCGTCTCTGTTTGCATCTTCAATAATTCTCATTGATAAATTTTTAGCAGAATTTAATTTCTTTTTATCTGAGTTTGTTTTTATAATTGAAACAATAATATAACCTATTAAAACTCCCACTATTAAGGCTAGGATATAATATCCTATATTATCCATTTTTACCTCTTGCTATATTATTTTATCTGTATCAGTTTCTTCTATTTCTTCATTTTCTGTATTAGAGATTTTATCTGATTTTAAATTGTTTCTAATTTCAGTTTCAATGCTATTTAATAAATCTTGATTATTTGATAAGAATTCTTTAACATTTTCTCTACCTTGACCAAGTCTCTCACCCTTATAACTATACCAAGAACCTGCTTTATCAACAATTCCAAAATCAACAGCTGCATCTAATAATGTTCCAGTTTTTGATATACCTGTTCCATACATTATGTCAAATGTTGCAGATTTAAATGGTGGAGCAACTTTATTTTTAACAACTCTAACTTGAGTTATATTTCCAATTACATCATCGCCATTTTTAATTTGTTCTTTTCTTCTAACGTCTAATCTTACACTAGAGTAAAATTTAAGTGCTATACCACCTGTAGTAGTTTCAGGGTTACCAAACATTATACCGATTTTTTGTCTTAATTGATTTAAGAATACTACTGTACAATTTGATTTTGCTACAATAGCAGTAAGTTTTCTTAAAGCTTGAGACATAAGTCTCGCAAGTAAACCAACATGAGTATCCCCCATGTCCCCTTCGATTTCAGCTCTAGGAACTAAAGCTGCTACTGAGTCAATTATAATTATATCAACTGCATTTGATCTTACTAATGATTCGGTAATTGCAAGTGCTTGTTCTCCTGTATCAGGTTGTGAAAGCACTAGATTTTCAATATCAACACCTAAATTTTTTGCATAATTAACATCAAGAGCATGCTCAGCATCTATAAATGCAGCGATTCCGCCTAATTTTTGAGCTTCAGCAATACTATGAAGTGCTAATGTAGTTTTACCAGATGATTCTGGACCATATATTTCAACTATTCTTCCTCTTGGTAATCCACCAATTCCTAAAGCAATATCTAATGTTAATGCTCCAGTAGGAATAGCTTTAATATCATTGCTTTGAGGAGAATCTCCTAAAACCATTATAGATCCTTTACCATAAGATTTTTCAATCTGTGTTAAAGCACGATCTAAGGCTTTTTTCTTATCTTTATCGATATTTTCAGTCATTATTCCTCCTTATATATTATCTAAATCTAAAACCTGTATATTTTTCATTAGATAATCCATACCGGAAAGTATAGTAAGTATAACTGAGATATAAAGAAATATATCGTATGCGATATTTGGAATAAATGTTAGTACACCGCTTAATAGATACAAAATTATTGTAATCATTTGGCTAGTTGTCTTTAATTTTCCGTAAATTGAAGCAGCTATTGTAATATTATTTGATGCTGCTAAAATTCTTAATCCATCTATTAGAAGTTCTCTAAAAATTATTATAATTACAGCCCATGCAGGTATAATTCCAGAACCTACTAAAACTAAAAATCCTGCTTGTGTAAGGACTTTATCTACTAATGGATCCATAAATTTACCAAATGTGGTAATTAAATTTCTAGATCTTGCAATATGACCATCTAAAAAATCAGTAGCAGAAGTTAATGCAAAAACAATAGCGGGTATAACGCTATTTACACCAAATATATTGTATATAATAACAAATACTGGGACCATAAATAATCTAATTATAGTTAGTTTATTCGCTAAATTCATTTTCAACATTATCTTCACCTTCTAATGTATTTTCATATTCTTCTAATGTAACTAAAATATTTCTTGGCTTTGCGCCATCTTGTTCACTTACAATACCATTTCTAGTCATTTGATCAATTATACGACCAGCTCTAGCATATCCAACTCTAAATCTACGCTGAATAGCAGAGATTGATGCAGTGTTTTCTGTGAGTACAAATTTTACTGCCTCGTCATATAATTCATCTACATCATCTAATGAATCTTGTGGTTTGTATGTTTCTTCAATTTTTTTATTAAATGTTTCATCTACTTTTATAGTTTCGTTTTTATTTTTAATATAAGTAACAACTCTTTCAACTTCTTGATCTGTTACAAAAGCACCTTGAGCTCTCTTTGGCTTAGGTAATTTACTTGGATAATACAACATATCACCTTTTCCAAGAAGCTTTTCAGCACCTGATGAATCTATAATAGTTCTTGAATCGACATTAGATGCAACTTGAAAGGCGATTCGTGAAGGTATATTAGCTTTTATAATACCTGTAATTACATTAACACTTGGCCTTTGTGTTGCAATTATTAAATGTACACCACTAGCTCTACCCATTTGAGCAAGTCTAGTGATATAGTTTTCTACATCTTTAGAAGCTTCCATCATTAAGTCAGAAAGCTCATCAATTATGACAACTAAATATGGAAGTTTTTCCAATGTATTATTTTCGTCATCTTCTTCAACTTTTGAATTATATGCTTTGATGTCTCTTGCACCAGATTTCGCAAATAATTCAAATCTATCAGTCATTTCTTTTACTGCTTCATGTAGAGAAGCTGTAGCCTCGACTGCTTTAGTAACTACTTTTCGTCCTTTTAAATGTGGAATACCAGAATAAATCTTAAGTTCAACCATTTTAGGGTCTATCATTATAAATTCCACTTCTTTAGGAGAGTATTTGTATATAATACTCATAATTATTGCATTCATCAATACAGATTTACCTGATCCGGTAGCACCTGCGATTAGTAAATGCGGCATTTCATTAATTTGAGCATATAAAGGTTTGCCAAAGATATCTTTACCTATAGCAACAGTTATATCCTCATCATGTTTTTGAAATTCTTCTGTTGAAATTAATTGTCTGAATCCAACTACATCCTTATTTCTATTAGGTACCTCTATTCCTACATAGGGTTTTCCAGGTATTGGAGCTTCTATTCTTATGCTAGAAGAAGCTAGAGCCATAGCTAAATTATTTGATAAATTTACTATTTTACTAACTTTAATACCTGATTGTGGTTTTACTTCATAAGAAGTTACAGTAGGACCATTATTGATATTTACAACTTCTGATTCAATACCGAAACTGCTTAAAGTTTCAGTTATAATCTCAGCGTTTTTTAATAAAATACCTTTATCATCCACTGCTGATTCAGAAGGATTAATTAACAAATCAACTGGCGGTTTTATATATTCATAATCTTCGTCATAAATAATACCTACCTGTCCAGTTTCTTCAACTTTTTGAATCACTTCTTCAGATTTTTCATCTGAATGTTCACCTGAATTATGATATGAAATCATTGGTTCTAAATTATTATTGTTGAAATCATCATTTTCAATAACTGTCTTTTTATCTTCATTTTTATTAATTTTTGCTATTGACTTCTCTCTTATGTTATTTGTTTTTTTATCTTTTACAAATAATGCTCTAATGTTATAAAAAATACTTTTTATAAAATCTGCCATAGATTTATCAAATAAGTAAAAATAAGAAATGAAAATAGTCAAAACAGTAAATATATAGATTCCTATATCAGCAATTAGTGAATTAAATACAAAATAAATAGATGCAATAATTACACCAACTCCTGTATAATTTAAAGCTTGATTATATGAGCTTGCAATAGTTTGATTGAAACTTAATTCATCACCATTCATAAAAAATGTTGCTGCAGTTAATGACAACATAATAAATAAAATAGTGAAAGTTAATAGTTTCCATTTAAACTCTATCCAGAGCTTTTTATTTCTAAAAGAGTAGAAAACAAACATTGCATAAAATGGAGCAATATAAGCTGCCAAACCAAAAAGTATAAACATTCCTTGGCTAAATATTAATCCAATTATCCCCATTTTATCTTTTAACAATACTGTAGAAGTAGTTAAAATAAATAAAAATAATACAATTATTGACATAGCAATAGTTGATTGATTTTTGGATTTATTTTTTGCTCTTGATGATTTATTTTTAGTCATGCTTCCTCCATAATAACTCAACTATAATTATACCATAAAGATTGCCATAATTGAATTATCTATATACCTATATTATACGAACATTTGTTCTATTTAGCAAATAATTCTAGTTTCATCATTATTTAACATAATTCCATCATATCCACTTAAAAATCTGAATTATTAACTATTGTGATATTTACAGTAGTATTTACCTTGTTTACTCAATTGGAAGATTTTATATAGGAACAAAGATTTGATAAATAAAAAATGACCTCTTTCGTCAAGAGAAATGAAGATTTGTTACAATTGAGTTAATCGTAATATTTGGAGAATTGCTACAAAAAAGTGACAAATTTCTAAAATGAAACTTGTCACTCATTCAATATTATTTAACTTATTCACCTTTTTGCATTACATCTTTTCTTGAAAGATTAATTCTACCTTTATCATCAATTTCCATGATTTTAACCATTATTTCGTCGCCTTCTTTTACTACATCTTCAACTTTATCAACTCTCTTATGATCAAGTTTTGAAATATGAACTAATCCTTCTTTTCCATTTGCAAATTGTACAAATGCACCAAAGTTCATTATTTTAACGACTTTACCTAAATAAACATCCCCTATTTCAGGTTCTTCTACTATGCTTTCAATAATTTCAATTGCTCTTTTACCGCTTTCACCATCAGAAGAAGTAATTGTAATTAAGCCTTCGTCTTGTATATCTATTTTAACTCCAGTTTCATCGATTATCTTATTGATAGTCTTTCCACCAGAACCTATAACTTCTCTAATTTTTTCAGGTTTAACTTGAATTGTAAATATTCTTGGAGCATTTGGTGATATTTCAGGTCTTGGTTCAGGTATAGCTTCAAGTATTACATCTAGTATTCTTAATCTAGCATTTCTTGCATCTTCTAAAGCTTCTTCTAGTATAGATCTATTAATACCATCTATTTTTATATCCATTTGTAATGCTGTAATACCATCTTTTGTACCAGCTACCTTAAAGTCCATATCACCTAAATGATCTTCTAATCCTTGAATATCTGTAAGTATAGAAAAATCATCGCCTTCTTTAATAAGTCCCATTGCAATACCAGCTACTGGTGCTTTAATTGGAACACCTGCATCCATTAGTGAAAGTGTTGAAGCACATACTGAAGCCATTGAAGATGAACCATTTGATTCAAGTACTTCTGAAACTAGTCTAATTACATATGGAAACTCTTCTTCAGAAGGAATAACTGATTCTAAGGCTCTTTCAGCTAATCTACCGTGTCCTATTTCTCTTCTACCAGGTGTTCTGAATCTTCCAATTTCACCTACTGAATATCCTGGGAAATTGTAGTGATGAATATATCTCTTCTTAACTTCTTCATCAGTTAATCCATCGATGTATTGAATATCTGAAGGAGATCCAAATGTTGCAATATTTAACACTTGTGTTTGACCTCTTGTAAATAATCCAGAACCATGTACTTTTGGAACATATGCTACTTCAGCAGATAAAGGTCTGATTTCATGCATTTTTCTTCCATCGGATCTAACCTTATCTACAGAGATTAATTTTCTTACAATTGTTTTTTCTAATTCTTCAAATACTTCATTTACACTTTTTAGTTTTTCTTCGAGATTTTCATCTTCTTCATCTGTATATTTTTCAATAATTTCATTTTGGATTGCAGTTAAAGCATCGTCTCTTGTTTTCTTATCTACAGTTTGTAATGCTTCTTTTATTCTTTGTCCAAAATTATCATCTATTTCTGTATATAAAACTTTATCTACACCTTCATAATGAAATTCATTTTTTTCTTGTCCAATTTCATCTATAATAGTTTGAATAAATTCACAGATTTTTTTAATTTCTTCATGTCCAAATAGTATAGCTTCTAGCATTTGATTTTCTGTTAATTCTTTTGCTCCTGCTTCTACCATCATAATAGCATCTTTTGTACCAGAAATAGTTAAATCTAATTTTGAAATTTTCTTTTGTTCAGAATTTGGATTTATTACGTATTTATCATCTATATATCCAATAGATACTGATCCTGTAGGTCCATTAAATGGTATTGGAGAAATTCCAAGAACGATTGATGAACCAATCATTGATAAGATACCTGTATCATAATTTTCATCAGCAGCTAAAATAGTTGAAACTATTTGAACATCATTTTTATAACCTTCTGGGAATAAAGGTCTTAAAGGTCTGTCCATCATACGAGCTGTTAATGTAGCTTCATCTGTTGGTCTTCCTTCCCTTTTAATATATCCACCAGGTATACGTCCAACTGCATATTGTTTTTCTTGAACTTCAACTGATAATGGGAAAAAATCTATTCCTTCTCTTTCTTCATCAGATCCAACAACTGTAACTAGAACCATTGAATCACCAGCTCTTAAAGTTGCTGCTGCACTAGCTTGTTTTGCAACTTTACCTATCTCAACTTCAAATTCATAATTTTCTGAACTATATTTGTATTTTTTTACCATTGTTTCTCCTTGATAGCACCCGCTATCATCTTATATATTTTCTTTTTTGTGTACTATAATATAATACCATATAATCATGAAAATTATAAATAAATATTGGAAATATAACGCATTTCATAATTTAGTATT
>JAEZZN010000056.1 GCA_023418535.1 Bacillota bacterium
CAATTATACATTATGGAGGATTTTTTGGTGCTTGAAGCTAAAGCTTTTTTACCTCCACCTGCATAGCAGGTGGTTTATTGTTTCGTTCACTTACGTTCACTCAACTCACTAAAGTGAACAAAAAAACCTAGTAATTAATATTAATTACTAGGTTTTCAACTTTTATTTTTTTTAGTTTTTTAGTTTTCAGCAAAAAACTTTTCTTCAGATATTCTTGATCCTAAAACACCACCAAACATTGCTACTACTGCACCTAATAATAAACCAACGAATGTCCAAATTGAAGCTGAACTTGTTGTACTTGCAACATTGTCAGCTGTGTCTTTAGCATCTTCTACAGTATTGTCAACTGTTGCTTTTGCTTCATTATAAACTTCTGTTACTTTTGTTGAAACTTCATCAAATGTTTTTTCAGCTTGTACATATGTTTTTTGTAATCCGTCATAAATATTTTTTGAAATTTCTTGTACTTCTGCTTCACTTAAATCAGAATTCTTTGAAACAGCTTTATTGATATCTTCTTGTGATACTGATTGCGCAATATCTTTTGCTCTTGCTTGAATATCTTCAGCTACTTTTTTAACTATATTTTCTGCATCATTTGGATTTAATGCAATATCTTTTGCTGCTTGAGTTATTTCACTTACTGATTTATCTATTTGTGTTTGTAAGTAATCTGGTTTTAATTTTTCATTTTCTGTATCTTTTAGATATTCTTTCATATCTGCTTGTAATTTTTCAGAATCAACACCTTCTACTTGTTTTGAGATTTCATTAAATGCAGTTTCGCCTAAATCTCCTAAACCTTTACCTACAGTTTCTGTAATTTTAGATACTGCTTGACCTGTAATTTCAGTAGCACCTCCCACTAAATTACCTGCTGTTCTTAAAGTTGCAGTTAATACAGAAACTACCATAACTACTATCATTGCTAATGATAACGCCCATGATAAGAAGCCATGTAATAGGCCGACTCTTCTTGCTGCTAAGCCTGATACAAATCCTGCAACAAATAATGAGATTAATAATTGAACTGCAGTCCATATTCCTACTCCTGTGAATAATCCATCTACAGGATTAGATGAATGGAAATCTAATGTTCCTAATCCAATTGCTGCTCCTATAAAACTTAATAAAAACATCATTGCAACAAATGTTACAGCTCCTGCAAAAATTGCTGCCCATGAAATATTACCACCGATGCGTGTTTCTATTGCATCATTAGTTATATAAATATTCTTTTTATTCATAATAATTCCTCCCTAAAATTTTGAATATTTTTTAGCAGTATATTTATAACCAATATCAGAATTATTAAACATTTTTTTATGAAAATTTGGAAAGAGAAAATTTAATCGGTATAGTTTCGTAAAAATTTAGGCAAAAATATTTATTAAAAAGAAATACTTAAAATTATTACCCCTTTTCAAATATTATTAATATACAAAAAAACGAGCGTTTCCGCTCGCATCAAATTTCGATAAATTAGTCGATATTGTATTTTTGTTTGAATTTTTCTACTCTACCACCACGTTCTGCAGTTCTTTGTTTACCTGTATAGAAAGGATGACAATTTGAACAAACTTCTACTTTGATTTCTTCAACTGTTGATGTAGTAGTAAAAGTGGTTCCACATGATTGACATGTAACTGTTGCTTGATATGTCTTTGGATGTAAATTTGCTTTCATATTCTCACCTCTTTCACTTTTTTACTAGTTTTAACCTAATTAGTATAGCATAAATTTTGTGCTAAATCAATAAATTGATATTTTTTTCAGTAAGTATATAATACAACAATAATTATTCTATTGCAAATTATTTGTAATATCCTTGTAAACTTGAATTAATTCAAATACTTCTTCTTTTGTTGTAGCCCAACTAGTAACAAGTCTTATTACAAAATAGTCTTCAATAGATTCTACTGTTTCAAATATAACTTTTTCTTTAAGTTCCTTATAGATTTCTTTATTTATTTCTAAAAATGTTTGATTAGAATCGGATTTTGTATAAAATTTTGCTCCAAGTTTACTTAATTCGTCTCTCAGTAAATCAGACATGTCATTTGCATGTTTTCCATTTCTTTCAAATAAATCATCTTGTAACAGTCTTTCAAATTGAATACCTAATATCCAACCCTTAGCCATAATTCCGCCACGTTGTTTAGAAATATAGCCGATATCTTCCTTTAATTTATCATTAAGTATTACAAGAGCTTCACCAAACAAAGCACCATTTTTATTGCCCCCAATATAGAAAGCATCTGTGTATTTACCATAATCTTCTAATCTTGTATCTGTACAAGCTATCGCACTACCAAGTCTTGCACCATCTACAAAAAGATATAGGTCGTATTTATCACATACTTCTCTTAAAGCCTTTAATTCATCTTTTGAATATGTAGTTCCAAGTTCTGTAGTTTGAGATATATATACAAGTTTTGGCTTTACTTCTAAAATACCTGCATTGCTCCAAGCTGCTTTATCCATATATTTTATTATAAGATCTGGATATAACTTGCCGTCTATTGTGTCTATTGTAATGCATTTGTGTCCAGTAGCTTCAATCGCACCTGTTTCGTGTACATTTATGTGACCTGTTGTTGGTGTAATGACAGCTTCGTGTGGTCTTAAAAAAGCGGCAATTGCAATTAAATTTGTCTGTGTTCCTGCCATTAATAATTGTACTTCAGCAGTGTTATCATTAACTCTTTCTCTAATTAATCTAATAGCATTTTGTGTATGTTCATCTGTAAGATAAACTGGAAATTTTTTACCCATACTATTATTCAAAACTTCCATTATTTCTGGACAAGCTGTGAAACTATAGTCATTTAAGAAATTTATCATTTACTTTTTCCTTCTTTAAACAATATAAAAATAATTACATACTAAAGTATAATATATATTTTTCGAAGATTCAATTATGATATACAGTTTTTTATTATTTGAAAGTTATATTTTTATGGTAAAATGAATAAAAGGAGATATATATGAGTAAAGATATAAAGATAAATATTTTAGGGGATTTAATGTGTGATAACGCATTATTAAATGCTGCAAAGACTGATAATGGATTTGATTTTGAAAATGTATTTATCAATATAAAAAAATACTTAGATACAGCCAATCTTACAATAGCCAATTTTGAAACTGTAATGACTGGACAAGAACCATATAGGGCATATAGTTCTAAATTCAATACACCAGATGAATTCGCATATTCAGCAAAAAAAGCTGGAATTGATGTACTCATTACAGCAAATAATCATGCCATGGATCAAGAAATTGAAGGGATGATTAGAACAAAAAGTAAATTAGAAGAATTAGGATTTAAAGTATTTGGTACCTTAGATAATAGAAAACCGCTAATTTTAGAGATTAATAATATTAAATTAGGATTACTTGCATATACTGAACCTCTTAATTTTCGAACACAAAAAGATTTTAAGGGAATAAATATAGATGAGTACATAAATCTACTTGCTCCTATCCCTACAATGAGAGAATTCAGACAAGATGAAAGATCTATGTATAAGGGTGTTAAAGGCGCTATTAGATATTATGTTAAAAGAGTATTAAAGACCAAACTTTTTATGCCGATAAAAACTCAAATTGATCTTTATAGAATAAGAAAAGTAGGAGTTTCACTTGGATCAAGAACTGATATTCTAAGAAAACGACATAAAGATCCAAAATATCTTCAAATGCTTACTGACGAATTTAATTATGCTAATGAAAATAGTGACGTAACTCTAATCTTCCCACATGCTTGTGGACAAATTAATGAAAAACCTGGTCCTTATATAAAATTCTTAAAAAATTTTTATAAAGGTATTGGAGCTAAAAATGTAATATTCAATCATCCACATGTAATACAAGAAACTTCATATGATGGTGATTTTTTATATACAGCTTCAATAGGAAGTGTATCTCATACACCAGATGGAGAATATAGAAATAATCCTCTAATGCCATACTATTCAATGATGATTAATATATATATAGATAAAGAAACTAAACAAATCTCAAATGTAACTTATTCAATATTAAGAGCAATAGCTGATGAAAGAAGATATGTATATGTATATAATATTAAGGACTTATGGGAAGAAAGAGAAGATTTAAGAGAACAATTAGAAGAAGATTCTAAAAAATTATATAAAACTATTCACAATAAAGAAGTCCCTTCTGATTATGTCCCAATATTAGAAGAGTTTAAATTTTAAAAAACTAGTTTGTGCTAAATAATGATTGTTGAATTATAAAAAAAAAAATCATTAATTGCACTAACTAGTTTCTTTTTTTATTATTTATATCCGTTAGGATTTTTTGTTTGCCAATTCCAAGCATCATTTGCCATATCTTTTATTGAAAGATTAGCTTCAAATCCTAATTCTCTCTTTGCTTTATCGGCATTACAGTAAACCTCATCCAAGTCACCTTCTCTTCTTTCGGTAAACTCGTATGGTATTTTATGACCAACAGCTTTTTCAAACGCATCTATAATCTCTAAAACTGATGTTCCTTGTCCTGTTCCAAGATTATAAACAAACAAACCACCATTTCCTTTTAATTTATTTAATCCTAAAATATGTCCTTTGGCTAAATCAACTATGTGGATATAGTCTCTTACACCTGTACCATCTTTAGTATTGTAATCATTTCCAAACACAAATAATTTTTCTAATTTACCTATTGCAACTTGTGTAATATATGGTGTTAAATTATTTGGAACTCCCTTTGGATCTTCGCCAATAAGACCTGATTCATGTGCTCCCACTGGATTAAAATATCTAAAAATAACCATATTCCAACTATTATCAGAAATATACAAATCTTCTAATATTTGTTCAATAAACCATTTTGTCCAACCATATGGATTAGTTGATTTTCCTTTTGGAGTTTCTTCTGTCAATGGAGATTTATTGTCACCATAAACTGTAGCTGAAGAAGAAAAAATTATATTTTTACAATTAAACTCTTTCAAGACCTTAATTAGATTAAGCGTACCTGTTATATTATTTTCATAATAATCTAATGGTATTGTTATAGATTCTCCAACAGCTTTGAGTCCTGCCAAATGTATTACATTTTCAATATTTTCATTATTAAAAACTTTTCTTATATCTTCAATATTTCTTAAGTCTCCTTCATACACTTTGGGAGTCTTATTTGTTATTTTTTTTATTCTATCAATAACTTTTTTATTTGAGTTTGAAAAGTTATCTAAAATTACTATTTCTTTATCAGTGTTTAATAACTCAACACTTATATGAGAACCAATATACCCAGCTCCCCCAGTTAATAAAATCGCCATTTCTTCTCCTATATAAATAAATCAACACTACACATGTTTTATCAAATATTTTTAAACAATTTATTACTAAAAAATCTTTCTGAAAAAGTCTTAAATTTATTGGACAGTATATATTGACCTAGCATAATAATTACTACAAATAAAATGTTTTTTATACTTATGAATTCAAGTAAAAATCCATCAAAATTAGCTCGTGGCATTTTTAAGAAATAATTATAAGTATAAAAACCTATAAATAAGATAATTATACTTCTTGATGAAAAAACAAATTTTAGTATAACTCCTATTAGTACACTAATTAAAAATACTCCAATATAACCGAAATCGTGGTATGCCTCTGCAATATATGAAGAACCAACACCCCTACCTGATAAATATTTTTCACCTAATACTTTATATGATATAGCATGTGCATAATTATGACTTAAAGTAGCCATTTCTACCGAATTCCCTTCTCTATACCAACCATTATTCTTTCCTAAAAATCTAGATGAAAAACTTCCATTTTCAACGAAATCTATTAGACTACCAAAAATATAATTCTTATTAGGTAATTCATCTTTATATTTATATCCCCATTTAATTACATTTATGGAGAATCCTTGATTTACAGCTATCTCTTCAATTTCGTTTAAATTGTCAGATATAGATGTTTTGATTTCATCTTTATTTCCTGGTATTTTATGTCTTCCAAATCTTAAATCATTTATATAATTCATTGTGGGAATAATTACTATTGCAAGTATAATAATTAATAATGTAGATTTCCAGTTTAACCATTTACTTTTCTTATCAATATCTTCTTTACATATAAACCTTTTATCCATATTATCTCTAGATATTATATATAATGAGAATAAAAGATAATTAAGGAAAAAGTACATTCTTTGAAATGTCAATAAATTTAATGCAGAAAATCCAATATATAGAAAAGAAATGATATAAAATGTTCTCTTTTTAGGCATTGTTGCTAAAAAGAATGCATATGAAACATCAATTAATTGAGCATAAGATTGAAATACTTGCGGATATATTGAATTAAAACCAAGGTAACTATTTAAAAATCCTTTGTCATTTATAACATTAATTTTTTCTATAATTAATAATACGCTAATAAAAAGTGACGAAATAAAAAATAGAATAGCTATTAACCTTGACCAAATTATGCCATTTTTATTATTAATACTATTATTATATTCTTTTATCCCCTTTTTGTTCTTACTATTTTTAATTATAGAAATGATGAATCCACCTAAAAATATACCTATTAAAGCTATCACCATAGATATAAAAGCATGATTATTAACAGCTACTTCAAACTTACGAATGTCTACAATTCCAAAAATATTGTAAAATAACTCTCCGGATAATAAAAATCCAAAAAAAGCAAATAGAAAACCACATAAAAAATAGTCTTCATTTCTGAAAAAATAAATAAATATTAATCCCCATAAAACTATCGATGTGCAGAAATAAATATTTGCCTTATTATAAATACTTAAAATAATAAAAATAAAAATCGAAAACAGACCTAAGTAGGTTGCCATATTAGTTATTTTTTTATTCATTTTTCTAATCCTTTATTATTTATTACTTCAATTAGTTCTTTTTTATTATATTTTAAATTGAATGTAGTCATATATTTTTCTCTTGCACTCTTTCTTATTTCTAAAATTTCGTTGAGACTCATGTCCATGATTTTTTCAAATATCTTACTTACTTCCCTTGGATCTGTCTGTGGATCTATCAAGAATCCATTATTGCTATCTATTATTTCTGAAACTCCGCCTACATCAGTCGCAATTGAAGGAATACCAAATGAAATTGCTTCCATTAAAGTAACTGGCACTCCCTCATATTCACTATAATTAATAAATACATCAAATGTATTTATTTTATAATATTCTAGAATTTCTTCATTATTCATTTTTCCTAAAAATTTTATTTTCTTAGTATCACTATCTATCTCATATTTCTTTTTATATGATTCAAATAGTTTTCCACCACCAATATGAATCCACTCTATATTAACATTAGTATTTATAACTGCTTCATGAATTAAATCAATTCTCTTTAATGGATCTATTCGAGAACATGAGATAACTCTTAAGTAATTTGTCTTTTTATATTCTTGGATTCCACAATCTTTAGTACCTAAATATGAAACTAAAATTTTGTCTTTGTTAATTCCATAATGTTCATTAATGTACTTTTTACCTTCCTTCGAAATAGATAAAATTAAATCCATTTTATTCAGCATTTGCTTTTGAAAAACTATATAATTTGTGTCCCATCTGTACTCATATACATCATATCCATGTCCTCTTGCAATAACAATCGAATTAGGAAATTCTTTATGCAATAAGTATGCAGCACCCATATGTTTATGCATTCTATATGCGTAAAAAACAATCTCATCTTCTTTTGTAAATTCATTTTCAATTAAAAATTCCTTTATATTAGTTGAATAATTGTCAATTAACCCTAAAAATGCGAATATATTTTTCATTAATAATATAAAATTTTTAGTAAATATTTTTTTTCTTTCAATAAATAGTTCTTTATAAAACATAGGATTAAATATTACTTTAATTATTTTCTCAAATTTACTAGTATTATTTAACTTTTCATTATAAAGATAGTGAATAACCGATTCGTTAATTATCTGCATACTCTTATTCTCGTTCATCGGAACTTGTACAGAAACTATTTTATCAAAATCTTTAAATGCTTCTATCTCTGATCTAATAAAATTATCATCAGGAAAAGTATTGGATAATATCACTAATTTCTTCATTAATCCTCCTCAATATTAAATATTAAAATACAATATTATAGAAATCACTTGTAATAACATTGATGGTATAAAAAATTGTAACTTTAATTTTATATTATGATTTTTATATAATACTACAATTTTAATTAATATACTAATAATTAATGATATTATCAAAGCGATACTTACACCCATCAATCCCATCATTTTTATCATAAATATAGTCAAAGCAATATTTATTATACTACTTACTAAAGTTGAATATAAAATAATCTTAGTTTGCTTGTATTTACCAAAAATATTACCGAGAAAAGTTGAAAAAGCATTCGCAGCCGCTGCTAATACTCCAAATGGAATTATCTGAACTGCTTCTTGGTATTGTTCGCCAATGAAAATATGAACTACAATCCTGGTTCCTATTATTATTCCAAAAGATCCTACACTTAATGCTAATAAAAAATATGACATAGAATTAGAAAAAAACTTAGAATCATCACCTGATTCGTTTCTTGAATATGCTACATCTTGAAAAGCATAGTTAAATGCAGTAGTTACAAAAGCTACAATGTTAGAAAATTTTTGTGATATAGCATAAACACCATTAGCAGAGAGTCCAATCATATTGTTTACAATCAATTTATTAGAAGAATTTAATGCCCAGTATGAAACGGAGTTTACTGTTAGTGGAATAGAATAATTAAGCATATCTTTCATAACATATGAACTATATTTAGAATCTATTATCTTCTTAATAAGCTTTAATCTTATTTCTAAATATATTATTTGAGCAATATTCCCTAGTAAATTAGAGATTACTAATCCGTATATTCCCATTGAAAATTGGGTAATTAACAATATATTACTTACAGATAAAACTACAGTATTTATTATACCGGATATTGCAAAATCAATATTTTGTTGCATTCCTCTTGCAGCAAATTGATATATATAGCTGAAAGAATAAGTAATCACTAATAGATATATGATGATTACATCTTCTTTATTAAAAATTAAACTAAATAAACCAAAAATAACCGTTGCTGCTATGGTTCCCCATACTATAGCCTTCTTTAGAGATCCAAATATTTTTTTTACATAGTTATCTTCTCCGGATTCATATAAAAATCTTAGTAAAGCTAGCCATATTTCTAAATATAAAACAGGAAAAATAGCTCCGCTATATGTTGTATATATATCAAATTTTCCCATCGTATGTGTTGGTAAATAGTTAGTATATAGCGGAATCATTAAAAATGATACCAATCTAGATAAAACTGTTCCCAATAAGAAAATAAACGATGATTTTAGAAATTTTTTCATACCTTTTAACTTGTTACTCACTGTCCATTAAACTATTAAATAGTTAATCCTTTCAATTATTTTAAACTCAATCTAAAGTCTTATGCAAATTCTTGCATCATAACTTTTCTACAAAATCAAAATACTTCCCAATTTGATCAGTTGTTTGTGGAGCATCTGGATCAGCTCCATAATTTCCTTCAATACACACAGGGTTTCCATTTTCATCAATAGATATGTCCCACCCTACATATCTAACATCTGGAACTACCATAGCTAAATTTAAAGAATACTTTACTATTTTATCCCAGTTTTTGAATTTATAACCTACAATTTGCATATTTGAATCAGGATGATTTATATAATTATTAAAATCTTTATCGATTGCAACGGTACAAACCACTCCTGTTTCTACATCAACTTTTGCAGCTACTCCTTGATTGTGGAAATTATCTGTTACTTTACCTTTTCTTCCAATTCTAATTACTGCACTCATTAAATTAGGCTTTTTATTCTTATCAATAAATGTTGTCATTCTTAATGTATTAACTGATGTATCATTAAATTTTTCCAAATCAGAATACTGAACTAAGACAGATTCTATTAAAGCATCTTGTTTTATAAAATCATCAAAATATTTTTTTGTATTACCAGATAATATTTCATAAGAATTTAAAATATTAATTCCTATTCCAAAAAAACCACCACTTGGTTTAACAATTATTTTTTTATTTTCTTTAAGAAATTTACTAAATTCTTCATAAGTAGATTCTTTGACATCCAACCAGTTTCTATTTAAATATTCATCAAAGGTTTTATTAAATAGAGATTTTTTATCAAACAATTCTCTTTTTTCAATGTTATTCGCTTTATCCATTATCATATGAAGCTTTTGATATTCTATAAATGTTTCTCTACTTAAAGCATTTCTATCATAAAATTTATATTGAATATAGTCTATTAAATATACCCCTCTAACTGCTCTATTGAAGAGAAAATCAATATATAATCTAAATATTTGAAAAGGAGAATAAGGTCTATTTGATGACTTTAACAACATATCCTTAAATTCCTTATACCTATCTACTAAAATCATTTTTACTCCAACTTAATAATAAATTATTTTAAATCATTAATAATCTTGTCAATATTTTCTTGACCTAATGAATTAATTGTTCTTCCTTCAGCTCTTAAATCTCTTCCTAAAGCTGCTATTGCTATTTCAATTAATGAAGTTGCTATTGGTGTAGGTATATTTAATGATTTACCTAAAGATTCTAACATAACTAAACCTTGTGGAACATCTTCACTAATATATCTAGAATCAACAGTAGTTGGTCCCTTAGCTCTTGTTGGCATCATTGCATAGTTCATAAAGCTTTCTTTTGCATCAAGACTGTCATCTAATGTATTTCTGAATTTTGCCATTTCTATATAAGAAATTCTCTCAAAACCTAAACTTTCAATAATATCCATTTTTTCTGAATCCAAAGCTTCTAATATTTTCCAAACAGAATCTGTAAATACTTCGTGATACATTACATAATCACCATTTGTTTTTTCTATTCTTGGAATACTCATAATTGCTCCTACCGTGTGAACAATTAAGTTTGGATTGTGTAAAGCAGCTTCAACTACTGAACTATAATATTCAAATGGTATATCTAAATGTGATAAAACCTCTTTAACTTCTTCTTTTTTTGATGATGGATATACTCCTAATGGATTACGTACATTTCTAAATCCAACTTTTATTAATCCCGGTTCCATAATTCTACAATCAATAAAAGAACTTGTAGCTTCAACAACAGTTAAATTTTTATTACCAGCATGTTTTAAAACATAAGCTGTAGACAAATATCCTGGATTAATTAATAATATTTGATCCTCATTTATATATGGAAGTAATCTTTTTATAACATGTTCATGGTATTTTGTCTGTATTATTACCATCACAACCTTAGAATCTTTTACTTTTGATAAATCTCTTGTAACACAACTGATATTTGATTTTTTTAATTCTCCGAAATCATTTAATGTCATTTCCCCATTATTTTCCAATAAATAATTAAAATTATCATCATGCATAGCATTTGACGTTTTAATTAAAGTTACATCATGACCTTTATATGATAAATCTGTTGCAATTGCTGTTCCTGCATTACCAGCTCCAACTATAGAAATTTTCATATTATCTCCTTATTTTTAGTTTTGTGCATATTTATATTTTTTTTCTATAAATACGTCTTCTAGAACTCTTTCTGTCAATTCTCCGAATGTAGGTCCAACTGTCATTTGGTTTTGGCCTGGACAAGAATTAAATTCAATAAATATAGGTGTTCCTTTTTTATCTATACTAAAATCCCATCCTATTATTTTAAAATGTGCTTGCTTTTTGTGAGCTTTTTTAATTTCTCTCACAAGTTCATCATATGATGGAATTTGAATATTTTCAAATTTTATTCCTCTAGAGTTTTGGTCAACCCACTCAGACTTTCTATTCACACCTAATTTATTTAATTTACCATCATTTTTTATTGGAATAGCAAAACCTCCAGCACCAATATTATCAACTTTTGCATTTTCAGCTCCAACCCTTAATATTGAAGATAAAATATGAACTTCATCTTCAAATAAAAAAGAAATCACTCTTATAGTGTTTAGAGAAGAAGGGTTCAACTTTGATAAAATTTCACTTTGTTTCACAGATTCTTGACATATATAATTAGCTTTTAAATCATTTAAAGCATTAGATAAATCTGTAGCATTAAATTTCTCTGGTTCAAAAAATTTAATTAATCTACCTTCCCCACTATCAATAGATGGTTTAATTAAAAATTCATCATTTTCTTTTAGACATAACTCAATAAACTCTTCTCTTGATATTATATTCATTTCACTATCATAAAACACATTTGCAATATTTTTAGCTATTGTTCTTGGTCTATGCAAATCAGGGAAATATATGTCGTGTAAGCATTTATCTTCACCTAGTCTTCTGAATTTTTGGTTACTATAATATGGAATAATTTTTCCAAACCACAAATCATCTGGTATATATCTAGGGTTTACTTTTTGTTCTCTATCACAAAAAATTTTATACCAGTATTTTTTTGGTTTTAAATTATACTTTTTCCAATATGGGACTACTATATTACTATATTCTTGACCTATATCATATCCACCATTCATTCTCTTTAATCTAATTTTTGCATTTTTTCTATATTTATGCATTCTATATAAAGATTCTAATGAGATATTAAAATCATCAAGTCTTTTTCTTATGCCACTTCTCATTATATTTCCTTTATCATTATTTCATTATATTTCATCATATAAATGTTTTCTTTGTAATTTCCAATATTTACTGAATTTTTTTGACCTTTTAAATTATTAATAATTAATTTCATATGATTAACACCAGCTTCATAAGCATGAGGATATCCACCACCAAATCTTGGATTTACTTCAGATATATAATACTCCCCATCTATATCAAATATATCTATATCTATTTGACCTTTAAACCCAAATTCTTTTACAAATTTTTTAACCAAGTCAAATAATTTTTCATCTTTAAATGATACTGCTTTATCTGTTTCTCCAGCTCTCATTAAAATCTTTTTCTTTGTAAATATAGATACTATTTCATTAGATATTAAGTCAATATAGACATCTGCACCAATTTCTTGACCATTCATCAATTCTTGGATCATAAATCCATCTTGTTTTTCAAATAAAAATTCTAAAGTATCTAAATCATCAACTTTACTGATATTAATAGAAGCACTTCCTTTAACAGGCTTTACAAAAACTGGAAAATCTATTTCTTTATTTTCATAATCAGTTTTAAACTTATTCAAATCAATATATGATTTTGGAGTTTTATAATTATGTTCTTTTAGCCAATTATACATTTCTAATTTATCAAGAGCTATTTCATTGACTTCGAAAGATGATCCTATTATTTTAACTCCCATACTATCAAATTTCTCTTTTTGTTTGCTAATAACACTAAGTTCTGGATCAATTAATGACAGTATCGCATTAATTTTTTCTTTTTTACAAATTTCAAAAATTTTATCCAAATAACCATTTTCATTAATCTTAGGTACCACATAATGTTTATCAGCTAAATATGTAGCTGGAGCCAGTTCACTAGCATCAGTAACTACAATATTTCCTAGCTTCTCACCATCAATATTCATGTTTTCCATGAAATATTCAACTATTTTATTTCTTGTTCCTACGCTTAATAATAAAATATTAATCATTTATACCTTCTTATATCAATCTCTTTATTCAATTCTTAATTACTAATTTTCAAATCTCGTATTATTTTATTTTCATTTTCTAAAAAATCAAAAAATAAGGGAGTACCCCCAGTGTGGATGAATAGTATATTTTTATTATTAATTTCATTTTTTGAGATATATTTAAACATACCAGTCATAGCTTTTCCTGTATATGTTGGATCTAATGGTAATCCTTCTTTAAATAGCATATTTCTTATTGTTTCCACAATATCATCATTATATAATCCATAACCACCGACAATATAGTCATCTAAGAAATATGTGTATTCATTTATTTTTTCTTCACTTGCTTTAATATTATTTTCTTCAAGATAGTCTCTTATACTATCAATTATAACTTCTTTACCTCGATTAGCATTTCTTGCTATACTTATCCCTATAATTTTTTTATTATTATCTTTATTAGTTAATTGTCCACATACTAATCCCGCATGTGTAGTTCCTGTTCCTGATGCTAAAAAAATATAATCAAAAACAATACTATTTTCTTTTTCATATTCTAAAATTTCTTTATAACAATCTACATATGCACTTGTGCCTATATTGCCATGACCTCCACCTTGTATAAAGTAAGGTGTATGTCCTTGATTTTTTAATCTTTCTAAAGTATCATCAATTGTTTTACTAACTTCATTTACAGGTACTATAATAATTTCCGCATTAAATTTTTTCATCATTAATGAATTATAGGTATCTTTATATACCTCTTCCGGACTAATTATAATACATTTTTTATTGAACTTTCGACATAAATTAGCTACTACTCTTGCATGATTTGAGGAAGAACTACCATATGTTACGACATAATCATACTCATCACCAATATGTTCAAAAAACTTAAATGCCTTTCTAACTTTATTTCCACCAAAAGAAAAAGGTATTAAGTCTTCTCTCTTTATATATATATTATTTTTTTCTGAGTCTATTTTTTGTATAATTGTATTCATTTTAATCTAAATAATTCTCTAGATAATATCTATCTACTAATTTATCTCTATTTCTCACTGATTTTTCGAGTAATTTTTTTACTATAAAACCATTTTTCTCCATTAATTTTATTGAAGCATTATTATCAACCTCTGCATAAGCATATACTAAATCTAAACTTAGTTCTCTAGCATAATCAAGAATTAATTTAGTTGCTTCAGTTGCAATATTTTTTCCAAAATACTTTTCTTCACCTAATGCTATATAATATTCTGCTTTTTGTTCTTCAATATTTAGTAAGCCTATTAGACCTACTGGGATATCATCTGCTAAAATCACTCCATCATATCTATTAACATTATCTTTGTTATTTTCAAACCATATTCTAGTTTTTTCTACTTCCAATGGTAAATCATAATGAAGATATTTGTTAATTTTATCATCATTAATCCATTTCACTTTATTTTCTATATCATTAAATCCAAATTTTCTAATTGTGATTTTCATCTTTACTCTCCAGATTTTCTGATCTACTATTAAGATACATATCTTTTGGTAAAATAACCACTTTAATTGTATCTAAAATAATTTTTAAATCTAGTAGCAAACTAAAATTATCGACATACTCATTATCTATCTTTATTCTTTCATCCCAAGTTGCACTATTTCTCACTTTAACTTGAGCAAGTCCAGTAACTCCCGGTCTCATTTTAAATCTCTTTTTTGCCCATTGTGGGTAATTTTCATAACCATCATATGGTCTGTATGTTACAGGAGGTCTTGGACCAACTAAACTCATATCACCCAAAAACACATTGAATAGTTGTGGTAATTCATCA
>JAEZZN010000087.1 GCA_023418535.1 Bacillota bacterium
TTGTTCTCCTTTCTTTAGTTGTCGTGATTAAATTTTAAGGAATTTTACGAATAAGTGCAATTTTTTTGTTTTAAAAAGAAAACATCTGCTAGGAGTCAGCACCCCCCCACAGATATTTTAGAACCTATTTTAAATGTTTTATAATATTTGATATAATAGTATAAAATTGTAAAAAAATAAGGGAGCTGAAATGAGTAAAACTGTGAAAAAAATTATAATTGGAGTGGTAGTAGTTATAGCTGCTATTTATCTAGTTGGGGTGTTTTATTTTTCTAGTGTTACATATCCAAATACAACAGTAAATGGAAATCATAAGGGAATGAAATCTTTTAGTGAAGTATTTTTACCTGAAGATGATGAATTCGTTGTAAATATTAGCGGAAGAGATGATAAGAACCTTGAAATTAATTCTAAAGATATAGATTATATATTGACTATTAGTGGAAAACCTACTATAGAACAAAATAATTGGTTATGGCCGGTAGAATTATTTCAAAAGCATGATTATGAAATTGAATATAATAGCGATATTAATGAAATAAAATTATCAAATATAATTAATAATTCGGAATTATTACAAAATCAGGTTGAACCTAAAAACGCTGAAATTCAAACTAAAGATGGTAAAGTAACTTTAGTAGAAGAAGTTTTAGGAAATAAGATAGATGTTGAAAAATTAAAACAAAGAATTGATACTGCTATTAAAAATAGAGAAGAAAAAGTTGAACTTGACGATGAATATATTAAACCTCAAATATTAAAAGATGATCCAAAGCTTATTGCTGAATATGAAACTTTAAAGAAATTTGAAGAACAAAAGATTGTTTTTGATTTTGTTGATAGACAATATGAACTAACAGGGCAAGAATTAATGGATTTATATGATAATACTGACAAAGGATTTGTTTTAAATGAAGATAGAGCATATAACTATGTATATGATATTGCAAGCGAAACAAACACATATAACAAACCTCATAGATTCAATGCTACAGGATTAGGAGAAATTACTGTTCCTGGTGGAATATATGGTTGGCAAATGGATATAGATACTACTTTTGAAAATCTAAAGAAAATGCTATCTGAAGGAAAAGGCGGAGAGATTGAAATTGAGTATCTAAGGGAAGCAAATCATCGTGAAACTAATGATATTGGTGGAACTTATATTGAGATAGACTTATCTAGACAAACCATGTGGTTATATAATAACTACGAATTAGTAATTTCAACTCCTATAGTATCGGGAGATGCTAGAGATATAACATCAGCAACACCTACAGGTGTAAATATGGTTTGGACTAAAGATACTGATAGAGACCTTACAGGAACATATGAAATTTCTGGAGAAAACTATACTTATCCGGTTAAATACTGGATGCCAGTTGGTTGGACAAATTCAGGAATACATGATAACTGGAATAGAACAGAATTTGGTGGAGAAATTTACAAAACATGGGGTTCAAATACTTGTATAAATACACCACCTGAAGCTATGAAAGTTATTTTTGAAAATACTCCAATAGGTACAGCTGTTGTTATATATGAATCCAGTACTAATTTATCCCCAACAGAATGGGAAAAACAAGACATGATAAGATCTGGTAGAACTAAATTGGAATATTAAAATGATAGAAATAAAGAATGTAAAATTTAAATATAATGAAGAAGAAGAGAAAAACGTATTAAATGATATTAATCTTACAATAAAAGATGGTGAGTTTGTTTCAGTTCTTGGGAAAAATGGATCAGGAAAATCAACACTTGCAAAATTGATGAATGCACAGATTTTACCAAATGATGGAGAAGTAATAATAGATGGATTAGATACTAAATCTACAGATGTATGGGAAATACGAAGAAGAGTAGGTATGGTATTTCAAAATCCAGACAATCAGATTGTAGCAACTGTTGTAGAAGAAGATGTGGCATTTGGTCCAGAAAATTTAGGAATACCTAATCCAGAACTTAGACAAAGAGTTGATAAAGCACTTGAAACTGTGGGCATGTTTTCATATAGAAAACATGCTCCTCATATGTTATCAGGTGGTCAAAAACAAAGAGTAGCAATTGCAGGAGTTCTAGCTATGAATCCTGAAATTATTGTTTTTGATGAACCAACAGCTATGCTTGATCCTAATGGTCGTAAAGAAGTTATGGAACATGCTATTAAATTAAATAAAGAACAAAACAAAACAATTATTAATATAACTCATTATATGAATGAGGCGGTACTATCAGATAGAGTGGTAGTTATTGATGAAGGGAAAATTGTTTTAGATGGTACTCCTAAAGAAGTATTTTCTAAAGTAGATTTAATAAAACAATTTGGCTTAGATATACCCCAAGTTACAGAACTTGCATATTTACTAAAATCAAATGGAGTAAATATTTCGAGTGATATATTGAGTATTGAGGAGTTAGTAGACGCATTATGAGTATAAAACTTGAGAATGTCAATTTTGATTATGGCAATGGCAATGATATGACGCTGAAAAATATAAATTTACAAATTAATAAAAATGAATTTATTGGTATAATCGGACACACAGGTTCTGGTAAATCAACATTAGTTCAATTATTTAATGGTCTATTGTATTCTTCAAGTGGAAAAGTTACAGTAGAAGGCCAACTAGTTTCAGAAGAAACAAAGTCAGAATTAAAGAAAATCAGACAAAAAGTTGGATTAGTTTTTCAATATCCAGAATATCAATTATTTGAAGAAACCATTGCTTTAGATATAGCATTTGGTCCTAAAAATTTAGAACTAAGTGAGGAAGAAGTAGAAAAAAGAGTAAAAGAGTCTATGCAATTAGTAGGACTAGATTATGAAAAATTCAAGGATGAGTCTCCTTTTGAATTATCTGGTGGACAAAAAAGAAGGGTTGCTATAGCTTCAATATTAGCGATGGAACCAAAGTATCTAATTCTTGATGAACCAACAGCAGGACTTGATCCAAAAGGTAGAGATGAGATACTAGGCGAGCTAAGAAGAATATATGAATCAAATCAAGATATAACTGTAATAATAGTTTCTCACTCTATGGAAGACATTGCGAATTTGGCTGATAGAGTTATTGTTATGAATGACGGTGAGGTATTTGCTGATGATATTCCTGAAAATATTTATAGAAGAGAAAAGGAATTAGAAAGCATTGGACTTGATATACCTCAAATTACAAAAGCTACAAGATTACTTGAAGAAAAAGGATATAAATTTGATAAGGTAATTTTAACAGTTGAAGAAGCATACAATCAAATTATGAGACAAATAGGAGGTAAGCATGAATAATATGCCACTTGGGCAGTATGTTCCAGGAGATACATTAATTCATAGATTAGATCCTAGAGTCAAACTTATTTTAGTAATATTTTACATGATTACATTATTCATGATAGAGAATTTATTACTATATATTCCACTTTTTATATTTGTGTATTTGGTTGTTAAATTAGCTAATCTAAGTTTTCTAAATATATTAAAATCATTAAAGTCTATAATATTTATATTGCTGTTTACTACAGTGATTCATATATTTTCTACACCAGGTAGAGAAGTAGCAAGTATTTGGAAATTAACTATAACATATGAAGGTATACAAAGAGCTTTATATATAGGTATAAGGCTAATAATGCTCGTTATAGGGACTTCTTATCTAACTTTAACTACAAGTACTACAAAACTTACTGACGGCTTAGAAGAGCTTATGAGTCCATTAAAGGTGATTGGATTCCCAGCTCATGAACTTGCCATGATGATTTCGATAGCTTTGAGATTTATACCTACATTATTTGATGAAGCAAATAAAATACGTAAAGCTCAATTAGCACGTGGTGCAGAATTTGATTCTGGAAATATTCTAAAAAAAGCACAAGCCATGATACCGCTTTTAGTACCTTTATTTATAAATTCATTTAGAAGAGCATCAGAACTTGCAACAGCAATGGAAGCTAGAGGATATAGAGGATCAAAGGGTAGAACAAGATTAAATCCTCTTGTTATGAATAGAGTTGATTGGTTAGTTTTAATAGGGACTATAATTCTATTTATTGCGTTAATAGTAATAGGGAAAATAATATGAGAAATATTTTGATTAATATTTCATATGATGGAAGTGAGTTTTATGGATTTCAAAGACAGCCCGATAAAAGAACAGTTCAAGGCGAAATAGAAAGAGCCATAAAGGAAGTAACTGGAAAGACGGTAAATTTAATACCTTGCGGTCGTACAGATGCTGGAGTGCATGCAAAAGAGCATATATCCAATTTTTTTATAGAATCTGATTTACCAGGAATTTCTTTTAAATACCATTTAAGAAGACATCTTCCAAAAGATATTGAAATTATTGAAACAAAAGATGTAGATATGGAATTTCATGCAAGATTTGACGCTAAATCAAAGATTTATAGATATATTGTTTCAAATGGTAAATATGAATATCCATATTATAGAAAATATAAAACATATATATCAAAGGATTTGGATTTAGAAAAAATGAAGCTTGCTTCAAAAAAATTGCTAGGAAAACATGATTTTACCGCGTTTATGAAATGGGGAGAAGATAAAAATCCAATAAGAAAAATAGATGAAATAAATATATATAGAGAAAATGAAGATATTTGTTTTGAATATATAGCAGAAAGTTTTTTACACAATCAAATTCGTATAATGACAGGATTATTAATCGATATAGGAAGAGGTTTTAGAGAAATTTCATATATAGATGAAATATTTGATAATAAAGTCGAAAGAGCTGCTAAGACATATGGTCCTGAAGGGCTATATTTAATTAAAATAAACTATTAGAATATTTGACAAAGTCTTATATAAAAGGTATAATTTTTGAGTATCTAAAAAAGGATCCAAATTCTTTTTAGATATCTACGATACCAAATTCGCAGCGTCGATGTGCGAAAAAGAAATCGTCGAAGAAACAAAATCCGCAACCTCAAATGCGGGTTCCAAATATTTGAGGCTAGATATAAAGAAAGAATTAGGAGGAAAAATGAGCACATTTTTAGCAAAACATAGTGAAGTTGAGCGTAAATGGTACCTTGTAGATGCTACAGACTTAGTATTAGGTGACGTAGCAACAAAAGTAGCTTCTATTTTAAGAGGTAAACATAAACCAATTTACACTCCACACATAGATACTGGTGATTATGTAGTAATCATCAATGCAGATAAAATCAGAGTAACAGGTAATAAAGCAGAACAAAAGCTTTACAAACATTACACAGGTTACGCAGGTGGTTTAAGAGAAATCCCTTATAAAGAAGTATTAGCAAAACATCCTGAAAGAATTTTAGAACATGCAATTAAAGGTATGTTACCAAAAAATTCATTAGGAAGACAAATGTTTAAGAAACTAAAGGTTTATGCTGGACCAGAACACGTACATGGTGGACAAAATCCAGAACCATTAGAAATTTAAGGGAGGATAAATGAGTAATCAATTTTACGGTACAGGCAGAAGAAAATCTGCAGTAGCAAGAGTTAGACTATTACCTGGACAAGGTACATTTACAATTAATGGTAAAGATATCGAAGAATACTTTGGTTATGAAACATTAAAAGAATTAGCAAAATCTCCTTTACAATTAACAGAAAAGTTAGGTCAATATGATGTAAAAGTTAATGTTAAAGGTGGTGGATTTACTGGTCAAGCTGGTGCAATCAGACATGGTGTTGCTAGAGCTTTACTAGAAGCTGATGAAGAATTAAAACCTGTATTGAAGAGAGCTGGATTCTTAACAAGAGATTCAAGAAAGAAAGAAAGAAAGAAACCGGGTCTCAAGAAAGCAAGAAAAGCTTCACAATTCTCAAAGAGATAATATTATATTACAGACGAGTAAAGACTATTTTCCAATATTTTTATATACATATATAAAGATAGAAGAATTTAGTCTTTAATTATGATAGTGAAAACATCATGTTTTACAAGCAAGAAGAAGATATTGCAAAATTTAAAGAACATTATAACGCTTTTTGAAATTAAGAAAAGGGAGGATTAAATTGAAAAAAAGCAAATTATTAAGTCTATTTTTGGCTTTGATTCTATTGCTATCTAGTATTTTGCCGAGTGTTTCCAAATCGGCTTATGCATCAAACTTTGATAATTTATCAAGTGAAGAAACGCAAGAACTAGATGAAGAGATAGAAGAATTAAATGAGAAGAAAGAAATTATTGAAAAAAGCGAAGAGAAATCCGATTTATCGAAGGAAGATTTACAATCTAAAGATTTAAAGTTAAATCAATCTCATGAAAATCATGGAAATAACGAAGACATTCGAGTTAGTGGTCATGAAAATGTTGAAACTTCTAATCTAGAGAGTTTTGCAACTGGGAGGGGCAAGGATATTTCTCCTGCGACTGATCCTGAAGATACTCAAAATTTTTCAAGTGAAATTCGTTTGGCCAACCCAAGCAAAACTGCTTTTTATGGTGGTGAAAACATTAATTTATACAATTATGTATCCCTATCTGGGAATACAACTATTTTGCAAGAAGGCTCCTATACTTTGATTTATTTATCTAAAGAGTATTTTTCAAAACCTAAGGAAACTGATGTCAATACTATATTTGATACATTCAAGAGTCTTAGCATTGACGAAACTGAGACAGATTATGTTATAAAAATCAGTTACACAAAATTGGCGGGCGGATACAATGCAGCAACTCCTTTCAATGTGAGATTCATTCCACGTCAAGTTGTAAATGGTTCTGAAACTAAGATTAAACAAGAATTTTACAATGTAAATGACGAAAAACTAAGTGAAAATTTCTTGAAAGTTCAAGCTAAGGCGCAAATTGAAACTCCTAGGGATAATGTTTATAGTGCTGAGAATATTATAAAAAAAGTAGATGAGAATTTTATAGTAAATGCGGGAACTAAATATGTTTTCCAACCTTATACTATAAATACTCCTACATATGATTATAACGATCCTAGAGATCGTCGAGTTAGCGTTAAGATACCTGAAGGGGTGACTTTGGTAGATTCCGATAATATATGGACCTATGATAGCAAGACGGATACCTATTACAAAGACATTAAACGTCATAAATTAAACACTTCAGAAATGAAGATAACTGTCGATTTAGGTGGGCTAGATTTAACAGGGCATGATAGTTATTCAAAGGCTAAAGTTATTACAATTAATTATACACTGAGTGTGGTAGAAAATGGCGTCGTTAAAGATGATATTAAGCCTGCAACTTGGATAGTTAAAAGAAGTTATTTTGCACATAAGGAAAAACCACAGACACAGACACCAGCTAGAGCTTATGGAAGTTTAAATACTTATCGTACTCAAAAATTAATTAATAAAGAATATAAAACTTTATCTACATTGTCATACGTTTATCTTCCTTATGATGAGAGCCTATTGTCAAATTTTAGGATGAACTTTTCCCACCGTGCTATCAATTCTTTTTATTTTTACAATTCTAATAATCAGGATGATCCTAAGCTAGTTATAACTACTACTCAGACGGATGTTACCCCATATACCTATCCTAGTGAAATTCGAATCAATTTACGAGCAACGAATTTGACAGAAGATGAAATAGCTGACTTTACTTCAAAAGTAAAGGGGACAAAGGCGTATGGAATAAAATATGATGGAAGTAAAGTTTTACTGACAGACTCTGTACCTATTGCTTATAATGATGAAGGCGAATATTTCAAATTTAAAGGTTCGGACTATAAAACCATTGAATTCGAATATCCTAATGGTGGGGTACTTTTAGAAAATAAGGCGAAAATTGAAAAGTACAAGCATGTTTTGCACACGGATGTGATTTCAGATTTTAGAGAAGAAGTTGTTCCCGATTTAAAGAAAAAACTTGAGAACTATGAATTCCCTAATATTATTTGGAATCAAAATGTCAGTGGGTTAAATTCATATGACGATAAATCCAGAACTAAATATAAATTAACATACCAAGAATATGCTACAGATAGTGAACCAAAAACAGTTGAAAGCAGCATATCGTATGATACTGACACCACTAAAAGACTCGACTACAACGAAATACGTGCTACAAATCATATAAAGGTAAGTAATGGAAGTTTCTTTTATGTAGGGGATACAGTTAAGACCTATTTATCTTATACGCACACGAGAAACGGGAATAATTTTCCGTCAGTAGAACCTGAGAATGCTAATCTGTATTACTTAGTTCCTGATGGTCTTGAACCTATAGAAGATTCTGAAGATTTTAGCCAGATGCGTATGATAAGGGGATATAAAGAGGGATATAATCTCGTTATAGCAAAACCAGCGAAAACGGAAATTCCGACGGGGAACGGAGCATCAAGCTATAAGCAAAATAATTATAGACTGGAATTCAAGGTGACTAATCGTCTTGATATAGGTTCATATAAGATTTATGCAGCTTTTGCAATTGATAATAATAAGGTAGAAGTAATTGATCAGATACAATATGGCATCTTGCAATATGATACTCCTTCTGGATTATGGGAAGGTATTACCACTTCCGTAGACAATCGTTCAGAGATACCAAGTAAATATACGAACTTAAGCTTTACTACATTTACTGTATATCCACCACTCGTACTTTCCGCATACAAGGAAGTAAAATTACGTACAGATGCTGATTCTAAATATGCATCTGCATTAGGTACACGAGCTAAAATAGGTGATGAAATTGATTATCGATGGCATTTCAAAAATAATTCACCTAAAGCGGTTCATAGTCTTGAAGTTATAGACGTCCTACCTTACAAAGGCGATAAGGCGATTGTCGAAAATCAAGCGGGAGAATATCCTTCAAGACAATCAAGATTTAAAACACCTTTGCAGTCCGTCGAACCTAATGAAAAATTTGATTTCTATTATAGTACAGACACTGTTAAGGATACGCTTGAAGAAAATGTACAAGCAAATTGGCAAAGTAGTGTTGATGACTTTAGTAAAGTAACTATGATTAAGGCGGTATTAAAGCCAGGTCAACAAATTGAAGTAGATGAAATATGTTCAATTGTCACTCACAATCAAATTGAAGATAATTCAAGGATTGGAGATGGCGAGAAAGCATTCAATTCTTTTGCCTATTCACTTAATGATGGAAATACTTTCACTGAAGCTTTAAAAGTTGAAGTGGCAGTACATTATCCTAAAAAGGATATTCTTATTAAGAAAGTAGATTTTAATGATAAAAACGTGTCATTACCAAATACTGTATTTGATTTATATAGTGAAGATGACGAGCTTTTAGAAACAGATTTAACGACAAATCGTCATGGAGAACTACTTCTTCGCGATTTATTTGTAGGTAGAACTTATTACTTACTAGAAAAATCTGCACCATTCCCATATGATGTAGATAGTGAAAAGATTCTATTTACGGTTTCAGACGGTGAGGAAGAACAGATTATAACGGTTGAAAATGATGTAAAAAGAATTGATATTCCAGTGACAAAAGTTTGGGAAGATGATAATAAAGATAATGACAGACCTGAAAGTATAAAAGTGAAACTATTTGCTAATGGAACAGAAACGGATAAAGAGCTTATCTTAAATGAATCTAATAACTGGACATCTTCATTCAATGGATTAGAAGAATTCAATGAAGACGATGAGACTAAGATAAATTATACTGTTATGGAAGTTGGAGCAGAAGGTAACTTTATCTTGCTCAATGGAAATAGATATAGAGTGAAAATAGAAGGCTCAATGAATGAAGGCTTTACAATCACGAATATCAAACAAATTCCGTGGGTACCATTGACACCACCAAATATAAATGTGAAAGTTGAAAAAGAGTGGATAGATAGTGACGGAAAAGTTATAGATGCTCCTATAGATTCTATAGAAGTAGAACTATACAAAGACGGACAAGCTACCGGTATGAAAGAAAGTTTAAATGC
>JAEZZN010000047.1 GCA_023418535.1 Bacillota bacterium
AAATATCACAGTTTAGATAGCAATTTAAATATATGTATTGCCCCTATTGTAAATTTGTGGAATATTGGATTTTCAAATAATAGAGTTCCTGATGATGTAGAAATCAAAGAATCATTGAAA
Source organism: Bacillota bacterium (assembly GCA_023418535.1). Next base: position 121 of record JAEZZN010000047.1, read on the forward strand.
TTAACAAATCCAAATGATATTGTCCTAAATTCTTCTGATAAAAGTATTTTATTTAAAAAAGAAGGAATGCAAATCGATTTAGGAGCATTGGCAAAAGGATATATAGCAGATAAAATAAAAGAATATCTAGAATCTAAAGATATAAAATCTGCAATAATAAATCTTGGTGGAAATATCGTAACTTTAGGATTTGCAATACATAGACCGGATTTAAATTTTAGAATAGGTCTTCAAAATCCTAAATTACCAAGAGGAAATCATTTATTAGACTTAGCCATAAATGATATGTCAATTGTAACATCGGGAAAATATGAAAGAAATTTTAAGCAAAATAATAAAATATATCATCATATTTTAAGTCCTAAAAATGGATATCCTATTGATACTGATATGGCCTCTATTACAATAATTTCTGATAAATCAGTAGATGGTGAAATTTGGACTTCAAAACTATTTGCTAAATCTTATGAAGAAATTGATAAAGAATTGATGAAATATAATGATTTAGAAGCTATAATAATATATGATGATAATACGATAAAATATACTAAAGGTGTAGAAAAATACATCTTAGAAAGGAATCAAAATGACAAAATTAATTGGAATTTGTGGTAGCAATTATTCACAATCAACAAATAAAAAACTTCTTGAATATATGCAATCTCAATTCTTTTTTAAAGTAGATATTGAAATAATAGAAATAGATAAACTACCTTTAATGGATGATCTTGTAGGACAAGAAACTCCAAAAGAAGTTCTACAAATTGCAGAAAAAATTACAGAAGCTGATGGTGTAATTATCGCAGCACCAGAGTATGATCATACTCCAACTGCAGCTTTGTTGAACTTACTTTCATGGATGTCATATAAAATTCATCCTTTAGATAATAAACCTGTTCTTTTACTTGGTGCTTCATATGGTAGACTTGGTGCGTCAAGAGCACAGACAGTACTTAGACAAATATTAAATTCTCCAGAAATAAATGCAAATGTATATTCAAGAGCATATTTACTTGGATATTCAAAGAAAGCATTTGATGATTGGGGAGATTTAAAAGGTAGAGATAAAATATTAGAATTAGAAAATTTATTTGATGAATTTTTAGTATTCACCGAATCTATAAAACATATGGATAAATCAAATTTAATCAATATTCACGATTTTGATAATTTTAACTGGAATGACTTAGGAGGGGATCAATGAAATTAATTGGTATAGTAGGATCTATATTTGAAAACTCATTAAATAAAAAACTTCTTGAATTTACCAAATTTAAATTTTCAGATTTTGTAGAGATTGAAATTGTAGATATATCAGGTATTCCAATTTTCTCTCAAGAATTAAGTCATGAAGACTACCCAAAACTTAAGGAAATTTCAGATAAAATAATTGCTTCTGATGGTGTAATTATCGCTACTCCAGAACACAATTATACAATTCCTGTAGTATTGAAAAGTTTAATGGAATGGCTATCTTATGAGCTTCATCCATTTGAAGGAAAACCTGTAATGATTATTGGTGCATCATATAAAGATCAAGGTTCTGCAAGAGCTCAATCACATTTAAAATCAATACTTGATTCTCCAGGAGTTGACGCATATATAATGCCTGGTAATGAATTTTTAATCTCTTATGCAAATAAAATTTTTGATGAAGATGGTTATATAACAGATAAAAAAACTGTTGATTTCTTAGAACATCAATTAATAAGATTTACAAAATACGCTGAGGTAATAAATAAATTGGATTTAAAATCTGTAGAAAGTAATTTTACTAGGACACTTGCAGCAGGCGGATACACTGATATCAACGATCCATACGATGGTACTGCTGGAGCCTCTGAATTGTAATTAAACTATAAAAGCTGGTCTGTGATTGACCAGCTTTTCACTATCTATTGAGCTGAAGCCGTAAACACGGAATTATTTAATAATATTTTAAGCGGAATGTAATCTGTAATCAACAGGTGACATTCCGGATTTTGGAGTTCAGCTCATATTGACCATCTTTTTTTAATTGCTCTATTTAGAAGAAGTCATGATTGAATAGTTTCTTGACTTTATAATTAAAATTTTTTATCTTTGATTCCAAATACGACACAAAGTTTGAATCTAGCTTTGTATAGTCTTCGACTTACTAAGTATAATTTTTTTAAGCTTTAGAAAGTCCAGAATTTACGATCTGCGGTACGCGATAGTTGGCTTATACTTCTCAAAGATTATGGATTGTAGGTTGAAATTAATGAAATTACTAAAGAACCTTCTATAATTACACCGTTGAAAATATCACTTATACCTATTTCTCTTAACGCCAAGTCAATGGTATACAAAAAAGATACTATTTCGGTTTTTCAGGATTTATTTTTAATTTCTCAGAAGGTTTTTATCAATTTTTCGATTTTTCAGGATTTATTTTTAATTTCTCAGAAGGTTTTATCAATTTTTCGGTTTTTCAGGATTTATTTTTAATTTCTCAGAAAATCAAACATTTTCCTTCGTTTTTTTTGAAAATTTTACTTAATTCTCAGAAAATCGAGCATTTTCCTTCGGTTTTTTTGAAAATTTTACTTAATTCTCAGAATTTTATGGTTAATCAAACATTATTATAAAATAGTGGCGAGAATTACAACAAATATTTTTTTATCAGGTATATAGCATAACTTTTGTTAAATGGTACTCCCTCACTTTCAAAAGTTATAATAAGATTCTCTCCTACCTTTATATTGTTTTTTTCATATTCTCTCATTTTATAAATAAATTTATTTATATATATTGGATCATTCATTATTCCGAAATGCTCCCAATATATTTCTTTTAAATCTTTTCCCAAAAATGTAAAATCTGGATAGTAAGTTATGTTATTTTCTAAAACCAATCTTTTCTCATATTTATATTTAATATTATAATCATGAAATAAGTCGGCTAGGATAAGTTCACTTTTTGATCGCATGAATTCCCCATTTTTGCTTTCAAGGTTAAGTTTTACGGGATAGTCAAGCGAAACATATTCTTCTTTTATCCATTTATCTACCATAACTTCATAACTTGCCTCAATAGGATTTACTTTTACTTTACGACCTGGATGTAAATTATCATAGACTGATATAAGATCTAGTTTTTTTAGTGTATTTATTAGTCGATCAATAATCTCTATTCGTTTCTCTAAAACTTTAGATAATTTTACTTGATAATTATTATTTGCTATATCATAAATCTCTTGATTTTTAACATCTTTTATTCTAAATATATCATCACTATTATTTGCTATAGAATAATAGAATTTATTATTCTTTTGTGAAATACTTAATTGATTATCACAAATTTCCTTATCCAAAGTTAATAACAATTCTCTCTGCTCTTCGTTATATTCTATAAGTTCTTTTATAATATCTTTCATAATACCTCCTATATCTATTAAGCTACAAAAGCAAAAATAAAAAACGCCAACATAATTACAAATATGTAACATTTTATACATGATATAGGAATATTAATGACATAAAAAGATACCTGTTAGAATAAGGAGACCCCAAAAAGTTATTTTTAAGTCCAACTTTTGGGGTCAGTTCATATTTCCTAACAGATATTTTTAATAACTATTCATCTAACTAATAATCTTCAGATTCTTCTGAATTTTCATCTATTTTTTTTATACTAACT
>JAEZZN010000096.1 GCA_023418535.1 Bacillota bacterium
GAGCAGGGAAAGGTTTCCAATTATGCTACTCTGAAAGCGGCAGAAGATGCATACAAAAAACTGTCGGCTGAAAGTGTAACAAAAATTTATGATGAAAAAGGGTTGCGTGCATTAGGAGCTGACGGAAATTACCGTCTTATGTCTGATATCGAGCTGACTGCCCCATGGACACCTATCGAATCTTTTTCAGGAACCCTAGACGGTAACGGTCATGTCATCAGTGGGCTTCAGACTTCTGGAGCTGGTTTCTTCGCTACCACAGCAGAAGGAGCCGTGATACGTAACCTTGGACTGGAAGGCACAGTGAATCATAAGAGTTTCAGCCCGGCAGGCGCCATGGTTGGACGGGTAAATGGCAATACTACCATAACTGGGTGTTATACTAATGTGGCGGTGACAGCGGATTCCATGGAGCACGTGGGTGGAATTGCAGGCGAAGTCCGTGCAGCTTGTACAATTGAAAACTGTTATTCTGTTGGGACATTGACAGGAGGAACTAATTTTGCTTACGCTGGTGGAATTATCGGAAAAAATGGAAGCAAGGAGACAACAGTTCGCAATTGCTATACTACTGCGGCTAAGGCGATAGGATATTCTAATACAACACCGGGAAGTAACAACTACTGTAAATCCAAAGACGATGCATATGCATCACAGATCTCGGAGGATGCGAATGAGTTTTTAAGTGCTCTGAACAACGGAGGTGATGCTTATAAAAAGGGGAATGCCGGAGATCTCGGCTATCCGGTACTATCGTGGCAGAGAACCGAAGATTCAGAGGATAAAGCGGCGGTGGCGGCAGTAGAAGCACTAATCGATGCAATCAAAGAAGTTACATCGGAGAGCGGAGATGCAATCGCAGCGGCACGTGAAGCGTATGATGCCCTGACATCCGGACAGAAAGCGATGGTTTCAAATTTTGAAAAGCTGACTGCGGCAGAGGAGGCCTATGCAGCCTTGAAAGAAGAACCATCATCTTCCGTGAAAGTATATTATACACTGCCAGGCGGGGAACCGCAGGAAGTTCAGGCAGGTGATACTGTTTATATTTCCCCGAAATATGCAAAAGGACAGGTAAAGTTGTATTATGAGGGCATACCAGCGGAAGAGTCTAGTATGGCCGGTATGCGTTTTGGAGACAGTAATTTTTACCGAGTAGGAAACAACCTGTACTTTACAGATGCAGCAGTATCCTCTAAAGTGGAGGTTGTGCATTACAACAGAAGTTATAAGGTAGATAAAGTATATTTTAGCTTTAATCTGACCAGGCAAGACCCTAGTATCGCGAAGCAGCCATCTGTAACATATCACAATAACTCAGGAAATAGAAGCATTAAGCTGGATAACGGGTACCGCTTTGCCATTACTGTAGGAGATAATGGAAAATTCAGCTATAAAAACGTGGCAGATGCCAGTAAATGGGTTTCTTCCAACCCAGAGGTGGCAACTGTTAATTCAGATGGCACGCTGACAGCAGTAAGCGCAGGCGAAACGACTGTTTCTCTGAACAACGCAAAAGGAGAAGCCATCTACAGTTATACTGTAGAAGTTGCTGATCTGAAGGTTTTTTATGAAAATAGTGTTACTGGTGAAAGGACAGAAATAAAGAACGGTTCTACATTTACCATCCCTACTTCCGGAAATGGGAAAATCGTGATGGAAGGCTATAAGCCAGGAGCTGGCAAAACAACGATATGGGATGTGATGGATGAGGAAAGCTGGAATAAAGGTGTCGGAGTATCTCGTAACGGTACTGTGACAGTGATATCTCCAGATACTGTAGATGTTGCCTTAAAAGGCAGCAAAGCTCCATATCTGGTCGGCAACTATGATTTTATCTTATTTCGCTTTAAACTGCAGGCTATCACCCATGAGATAGAGAAAGTACGAGCTGAGATCAATGGTAAACCTGTAGAAGATAAAGGTAGCTGGACCTTAAATGGCAGCGAATCCATAGAACTAAAGCTTTACGGAAAATATAAGGGTGCAGAGGAATTTGTTGATCTTTCCAGAGCAGATTATGAGATCATAAGTGATGATAAGATGGTAGTTTCCATCTATGACAGTGGGACGTATGTTGAATTTTCTCAGCCTGGAGAAGGGGATCTTACAATAAAATATGGCGAGAATCAAAAGTACACGATCCATATGAAATCTACATATGTACCGATAGAAAGCATGAAGCTTGAGCTTCCGGAAACATTCCCGCTTCATAGGTTTAATTATGCCCTTGGAAACGGTGATAATTATCAGGGACTTCAACAAAATATATTGAATGCGGCTCTGAAAGTCACTCCAGGAAATGCAAGCTATATACGTAATGTACAGTGGAGCAGCAGTGATGAAACGATAGGAGAGTGGTGGAAAACTTTTGAGAATGGAATCATCGGCCATAATGTGGGAACGATAAAGGTCACCGCAACTGTGCAAGATGGAGATAATCTTATTTCTGCAAGTGATGATGTAACTTTTTACTGGCAATATCCTATTGAAAAACTAGAAGCTGGAGATGATAATCTGACGATCAAGGTAGGAGAACAGGTGTCATTGCCTATAGTTTATACTCCGAAACAGCCATCCCAGGCTCTGATTAACTGGAGTCAAGAAGGTGACGGAGAAGTAAAAGTTACACGTGGGGTGAACAGCGAGTATGACTGGTTCTCCAATACTAACTATTATGTGACAGGAATAAAGGAAGGAACTGTTACTATTACAGGTACTCCGGTTGCAGCTGCAAAGGGTACAAGTCCGTCCGTCAAATTTACCATCCATGTGGGTGCTGGTGGAGAAAAGCCGGTGCTTCCTGATACCACATCACTTGTAAAAACATGGAAGGATTCTATCCAACAGTACTACAAAGGTTCTAAACCATCATGGAAATATGGAATGGAGTGGAACATTATCGCTTTGAAGCGTGCTGGTATTGACATGAAAGTGGATAAAGATGCATATCTTGCTTCTGTTAAGGCTGAGCTAGCAGACGAGTACGGTGATCTTAAGGCAAATGGAAAGCCTACGGATCTGGAAAGAACAGCTCTGGCTATGTATGCTCTTGGACTAGATCCAAGAAACATTGAGATGGATGATGGAAGTAAGGTAGATCTGATCCAGTGGATACTAGATAGTGATAGGATCAGCCAAGGTTCTAATGAGGTTGCTTTCGCATTGCTGGCGATAGATGCCAATGCAGCAAATATTCCAGAGGGAAGCAAATGGAACCGTGATACTCTGGTAAAGGAGCTCTTATCATTCCAGGCAGATGACGGAAGCTTTGTGCTTTCCAAACCAGCATCAAAAACAGGCTCCATAGATA
>JAEZZN010000053.1 GCA_023418535.1 Bacillota bacterium
CGATATAGAAATATAAAAATAATCTATAAAATTTTGCAAAAATATTAAAATATTACTCAATAAAAGCTATCTCTTAATTGTAGTATAAGTAATTAATTTGCATATAAACTGTATTTTGTTCGAATATATGCAAAAAAACTTAATTAAGCGTAAGTGAATTATTAGTTTAATTATTTAAATTATGATACAAATTTAAATTAATTGATATATAATAAGCCAACTTGGGAACAGCGTAAGTTGAAAGATTTTGCTGGTTATAAGTCATCATCTCTGACAGTCAAAGATTGTAAAGAGGAGGGGAAATATGATTTATATGATGCTAATCAAATTATAGGCAAGACTGATAATTTTGTTATAGATGAAGATTACATCACAATTATCAAGGATGGTGCAGGAGTTGGAAGAACGAGAAAATTGTCCAAAAACACTGCATTTATAGGAACTATGGGAGCACTGATTGTTAATAGCAGCGACTTGGACTTTCTATATGCCACATTGAATAGAATAGATTGGAGCACTAAAATATCCGGCTCAACAATTCCACATATTTATTTTAAGGATTATGGTGAAGAAGTATATGGGGTACCATCTATTGAGGAACAAAGCAAAATAGGAGATTATTTTAGAAATCTCGATTATCTCATCACCCTTCATCAGCGATATAATAAACTAATAGTTGTTTAGAAAAATACAAGTATAATATCGAATAAACAAAGATAACATCAGAATTTTCAACTTTTTTGTTCAAAATTTATAATTGTGTAATTACAAAATTATTTACAAAAATAAATAAATTTTATATAATCTAATTAAGAAATCGATTTCCAAATTTTGATTTAGTATCAATTTTTTAATACGTTTATTACATTTTTAATATATAAAAGAAGGATTTTATGAAAAAATATATTTTGATATTAGCAGTACTAGTATTTGTATTATTAGGATGTGAAAAAAATGAGAAAATAAGTTATGAAGTAGAAGAACTAGAGAATGAATTAGTAGATTTTAAATTCATAAAAGATGATAAGCAAGACATGATTGTTAAATTTACTAATAAACAAACAAAAGAAGTAACTACTTCAAGTGATAATAATTTTAAGATTTATAAAGTAGAAAACAAAAACGAATTAAAAGAAATTGATAATCCTTTAGGTTACAAAGATATTGCTTTAATAATCCCTCCTAAAGAAAGTTTGGAACAAAAAATAAGGCTTTCTAATCTTATTTCAAATTTATCTAAAGGTAAATATGAGATTAGAAAAAGTTTTGATTATGAAGATAAATCCTTCGAATCTAGTTTAAGATTTACAATAAAATAAATGATTAAAAATATTTTTAGGAATATATTAGCATATTTTCAGATAATATTTGTAAATAAGTAGAATAATACATTGATGAGCTTAGAGTGAATCTAAGCTCGTACTATTTTTAAATCTTATACATATTAATTTTCTAAAAGTAATTATATTTTCAAATTTATATGCATAAAAATATGTAAAATTATAAACTTTAGCTTGAAATATTTTTTCATGTAGAGATAATTTACCATTAAGCAAACATCATTACTTTTTTTATTGTCTTCAAATGTCGAATGAAAAAAAACAAGCACCTATTTTGCTAATTTGTATAAGTCTATCATCCTCCATTAGCGCAATAAATTATATTAATCCCGACATTGATCTCATTACTAAATCAATGTCTTGGTTTTCCAGTTCTTGAATTATATGTAAATATGTCTTTTGCGTAGTAGTCATACTTGCGTGACCTAATCTTCTTGCAACGCTTGCTATAGAAACCCCTGCAAATAAAAGTATAGATGCATGAGTGTGTCTCAATCCATGTATTGTAATAGTGGGTAAATCTGATTTCTTACAAGCTATTGAAAGCCTATTATTAACAGTTGAGTTATAGACGGCTTTGTCTTCATTTACAAAGATTGGTTTGTTTTCTGGTAAGTTTTTAATTAATTCTGAAAATTGAATAATTGTTTGCAAATCCAATTGGATTTTTCTATTAGAAGATTTGTTTTTTGTAGGAGCAAAACCGCCACCATTTTTATAGTCCCAAGTTTTATTTATATATAATATTTGATGAGGAAAGTCAAAATCATTAGGTGTTAAAGCTAGTGCTTCTGAGAATCTCATACCTGTTTTTGCAACTAGTAAGATAAACCAGTCCCAATTTATATTTGGTCCAAGATTTAATGATTTAAGAAGTGAGTGAAGTTCATATTGATTGAGATATTTTTGTTTTTTCTTGATTGCAACTTTACCCTTTATTATAGCTTTCCTCGTGGGATCTCTATATATTAATCCCTCATCAACAGCATCTTGAATAGACGCTTTTAGTTGGTGGTGAAAATCCATAGTTGTTTGTTTTTCATGTGTTATAGCATACTCATTTAACAATTGTTGGTAAACAACTCGTGTAAGGTCACACAATCTTAAATTTGGTGCAAGTATAGTCAGCCATTTGTGTGTCATGAGATATTTCTTCATGGTTACATTTCTTATGGCACCATCTTTATATATAGATATCCATCTTTTATAATAGACATGAAAAAGTTCATTCGATTTATTTATTTCTAACATGTTCTTCTCCTTTTTATTTTACGCTAATGAAGAATGAACAATACAATCGTATACTAAAACTCTTAAATAAAGAATTAATAATTATATAATTGCGAAAAATGATTAAAGTGTACTATATCTGATATAATCGAAGTATTAATATAAATAAAAAAAGCTTAAAAGGAAAGAGTATGATAAAACTAGGAATTTTAGGAAATGGAAAGATATTAAACGAAATTATTCCGGAAATTGAGATGACGGGTCGTTATGAAATTATTGTTGGGGGAGTAAGAAATCCAGAGAAAACAAAAATTTTTGAAGAAAAAGGAATACCCACAGTTGTAGGATATGAAAATGTCATTAATAACAGTGAAGTAGAAGTGGTGTATATAGTTTTAATTAACTCTCTTCATTATCAATATGCGAAAATGGCATTAGAAGCTGGTAAGCATGTAATTTTAGAAAACCCTCTAGTTTCTTCTTTGAATCAGGCTCAAGAATTATTTGAAATTGCTGAAAAGAACAATGTATATTTATTTGAAGCTATGACTGTACATCAAAATCCAAATTACAAGAAAATTTAGGAATATAAAGATGAAATAAAGATGATAAATCTCGCAATCGCTCAAAAATCAAGTAGATTAGAAAATCTAAGAAAAGGAATTATAGATAATGTATTTAATCCTAAATTAGAGGGTGGAGCTATGCGTGATATGGGGGTATATGCAATTAATTTTATTTATGGGCTATTAGGTAAGGCGAAAAATGTTGAATATATTCCGCAAATTCATGAAAATGGTGTAGATTTAGGTGGACAAATTATTTTCAAATATGAAGCTAAAAGTGCAGTTGTAACTTTAAGTAAGATTATGGGAACGCACTATCACATTACAATCTTGGGAGATGATTTATTAATCAAATCAGATGATATGGTTAGTACACTTTATGATTTAGAAATAAATGGCGAAAAATTTAAATCTGAAGGAGTGTACAGATATGAATTTGAATATTTCTATCAAATGCTTACAGACTTTGATGCTAAAAAATATCTATATCATAAAGAAATGAGCCTTGAAGAAGTTAAATTATTGGAAGATATTTACAAAAAATTAGGAATATAAAAGAATATTTGTGATAAGATAATTATATGGATTATATAGATTTGATAAATAATATTGATAACAAAAAAATAAAAAATATAAATTTAATTCATGTTAAAGAAGCGTATTTTGTAGATTTGGCAATTAAGTCGTTGATTAATGATTTTGTGGGAGAAGATTTTATCGACTTCAATTATGAAAAAATAGATTTTAAGAATCTCGATATTGAAACCTATCAGAATAATATCGAAACTTTACCGTTTATGTCTGATAAAAGATTAATAGTTATTGACTATCTTGGGATTGAAAAAGATTCATTAAAGAAAAATGAGATGATACTTGATGAAATACAAAAATCATTCAATGATTTTAATGATATGACTTATCTATTTTTGATATATAGAGGAGAGAGTCTATTTAAGGGTAAATTTGTTAAAAGCATTGAAAAAAATGGAAATTTTTATGAATTTGACAGATTAAACAGAGATCGATTTATTAATTTTATTAAAAAATATTTTCAAGGTCATAAAATTCAGATAGATACAAAATCTGCTCAGTTTATAGCCGATAGACTTAGATATTTGGATCGAGATGCGACCAAGAATCTTTTTGAAGTTGAAAATGAGCTTGCTAAACTTCGAAATAATATTAAAACTAAGAGTCCATCTTTTGATGAAATAGAAGAGAGCATAATAGATACATTTGAAGAAAAAATATTTGGTTTGCTTGATTTCATGTCTACAAAGGATGTAAAAAAATCGATTTTAGCTTACAATACCATGAAAAATGAAGATCAATTTATGATTTATTATATGA
>JAEZZN010000017.1 GCA_023418535.1 Bacillota bacterium
CTTTTGGATTACAAGGCAAACTTTCAGGTGGGGAAAATGGCATAGAAGCTATGTTAACCAAAAAAGGTATTAAAGTAGTATCTACAAATCTTTTAATTGATACTGAAAATTCAGCTGTAGTTTGGAGAGCTCCAATACTTACAGGAGCTATTCGTCAATTTTGGCAAGATATTTCTTGGGGTGAGATAGACTATATGTTTGTCGATTTGCCTCCCGGAACTTCAGATGCGCAATTAACTATTTTTCAATCAATTCCACTTATGGGGATTATAATAGTAACTTCTCCACAAGAACTAGTTTCGATGATAGTTGAGAAGGCTATGGATATGGCGACGAGAGTAGGAATTCCAGTAATTGGTGCAATAGAAAACTTTTCATATTTCTTAGCGCCAGATACAGGAAAAAAATATGAGATATTTGGTAGGAGTAAAACTCATAAAATACTTGATAAGTACAATTTAGATCTTCTAGCTAATATTCCTATAAAACCAGAAATAGCAGAAAAGATAGATGAAGGAAAAATAGAAGAAATAGATACATCATTTATGAAAGATGCAGTTGAGAAAATATTGGAGTTTGAAGATAATGAATCCTAAATTAAATGATACAGTTGTTACAAAGGGGCAATTAAAATTTATAATCGCAACAGATATATTTATATTTATAACAATTGGAATAATACTCTACGAAAAATTTAAAGTTGGAGAAATTAAATATGCTTTCTTTGCATTAGGATTAATATTTATGTTGATGGCAACAAATCAGCATATTTATATAAAAAATAATCCTAAAGTAAAAAAATATAAAATAATGAGGCTAATATATTCCTTATTTGGATTATTGATAATTTTAATGGCAATATTTAATTTATTTAAATAGAATATTTTTGGAATCCTATAAAGGCTTATTCTTTGATGAACAAAGCTTTTATAGGATTTTATTTTATCTAATAAAATAATTTAAGTAACCAACCAACCAACTATGTTATTGTATACAAATGATTATAATACAGAAAGATAATATGATTACGTTTACAAATGTGAAACTTTGTTTCAACATAAAGTAAAACTATTGAAAATTTTTAATTATTATATTAGTATGTAGTTAAGATGATATAAATTAGCCAAATAAAATTTAAAAATATTAAAAGTAAATTTTAGATTTTTTTAAATTATATGAATTATTTACTAAACATATAAAAACATAATAAAAAATGAAAACGAATGCACAATTTATATTTTCTTTTTATGCTATTTAATAGGAAATTTGTTTTAAGAAGGAAAGTCAAGATGAAAAAGGTATTGTATAGATTGCAATCTTACTATAATAATCAAGCAACAGAGACAGAAAAATCAGTTCTTAGATATATTTTAGATAATACTGCTGATGTAGTTTCTATGGATATATACACATTAGCTAAAAAGGGATATTGCAGCCCAGCTACAATAGTAAGAATTTGTAAAAAAAATCATTTTAATGGATTTAAAGATTTAAAAATAGCTTTATTAAATGACTTAAACTTTAATGATCAATTATTAAAAGACAGTGGAATAAATAGTAGACATGGAGATACTGATTCATTTATTAGAGATATTTTAAATGAGAATGTAACAGCTATTAATAATACCTATAATTTAGTTGATTATACAGAAGTAGAAGAGATTATAAAATTATTAAAAAAAGCAAGAATTATTAGACTTTTTGGGATAGGTGCAAGTTTTTTAGTTGCAAAAGATTTTCAATTAAAACTTGAAAGAATAAATAAAACTACTATTCTTTTTGATGATACACATATGCAGATGATAAGCTCAAATAACTCAAAAGCAGGTGAGATTGCGTTTATGATTTCCTATTCTGGAAAAACAAAAGAAATTAATGAGATGGCTAAAAATATAAAGGAAAATGGTGGAACTATAGTTTCATTAACTCAATATTCAAACAATAAATTAATGCAAATCGCAGATTATAATTTATTTGTTCCTAAAATTGAAAAACCTTTAAGAGTTGGAGCAACATCTAGTAGAATTTCGCAACTATCAGTAATTGACTATATATTTAGAATGTATATGGAAAGTGATAGTGAAGAAGTAATGCATAAAATATTAAGTACTAAGAAATTGTTGGAAAAAGAAGAATATAACGATGAGGAAGGAGGCGAGTAGTGATTGATTTAAGCAAAATCAATACTGAGAAAGTCAATCCGAATACTGTAAATTTTAGTGAGGTGAGTATACTTGATGCAGTAAAAATGATGAATCAAGAAGATATAAATGCTGTAAAATGCATAGAAAGTCAATATTCTGAAATATCTAAATTGATTGAAGCAACAAGTGAAGCACTAAAAAAAGGAGCAAGAATAATATATATGGGAGCTGGAACAAGTGGAAGGCTCGGAGTCCTAGATGCTGTAGAGTGTCCACCAACATTTGGTGTTGATTATAACACTGTGGTTGGACTAATAGCTGGAGGAGAGAATGCATTTGTAAAGGCTAGAGAAGGTGCTGAAGACGATCCTGAGCTTGCCAAACAAGATTTAGTTAATATCAATTTAACTAAAGATGATGTTGTAATTGGGATTGCAGCAAGTGGAAGAACACCATATGTAATAGGAGCGTTAAACTATGCAAACTCTATAGGAGCTAATACGGGTTCTATAGCTTGTACAACAGGTAGTGAAATAGGAAAAATAAGTAAATATCCAATAGAAGTGGTACCTGGTCCTGAAGTTCTTACAGGCTCTACGAGACTTAAAGCTGGTACTTCTACAAAATTAGTTCTGAATATGATATCTACTATTAGCATGAAAATGGTAGGGAAAACATATAAAAATTATATGGTTGATTTGAAATTATCAAATAAAAAATTAAATGTTCGTGGATTAAATATTTTGAAAGAAGTTACAGGTACTGATGAAGAAACAGCTCTAAAAGCTTTAGTAGAAGCAAATGGACATGTAAAACTTGCTATTGTGATGGTATTACTTAATTTGAACAGTAAGGAAGCACAGGAAGAATTGGATAAGGCAGGAGGCAATATCCAAAATATTATATAAAAAGGAGAGAATATGAATAATCGAGATTTAGCTAAGAAAATAGTTGAATATCTAGGCGGAAAAGAAAATATTATTAACAGCTATAATTGTATGACTAGAATGCGTTCAGAAGTTAAAGATAAATCAAAAGTTAACGAAGAAGCATTAAAAAACCTAGATGGAGTTTTAGGTTTAGTTACAGAAGGAAATAGTTTCCAAGTAGTACTTGGACCAGGTAAAGCTAAAAAGGTTACAGATGAAGCTATAGAACTATTTGGATTAGTTAGAGATCAAAAACAAGAAGATTGGCAAGTAAATAAACAAGCGGTTAAAGAAAATCAAAAATCAAATCCATTTAAGAGAGGATTAAAATTAATAGCGGATATATTTATTCCGTTGATTCCAGCTATTGTTGCTGCAGGTTTATTCCAAGGTTTAGCAAGTTTATTTGGACAATTAATAGAACAAGGAACATTACCAGAATCTTGGAAGATAGTTAATCTAGTACTTGGATTAATGGGTGGAGCATTATTAAATTACTTCGCAATATACACAGGTATTAGATCAGCTGAAGTATTTGGTGCTACACCAGCACTTGGTGGTATGATTGGTGCTATGAGTATTGGTGCAAACATCAATTTAATTTCAGAATATTTAGGATTATTTAATGCAGAAGTTCCACTAGAATCAGTTCTTACAGTAGGTAAAGGTGGTATTATTGGTGTAATTTTAGCTGTTTGGATACTATCTAAGGTTGAAAAAGCGGTTAGAAGATCAGTTCCAGATGTTTTAGATATTATAATAACTCCATTTGTATTATTATTATTCACAGGTGTACTATATGTATTAGTTATCATGCCTGTTACAGGATATCTATCAGATCTATTAGTATCTGCTTTATCAGTAATAATCAACTCACCAAGTCCAGTAGTGAGAGTAATAAGTGGTTTTGTACTATCAGCTTTATTCTTACCAATGGTATTATTAGGATTACATCATGGTTTAATTCCTATATATGCAATTCAATTAGAAACTTTAGGTGGAGTTTCATTATTCCCAGTACTTGCAATGGCAGGAGCAGGACAAGTTGGAGCAGCTATAGCTATTTATTTAAAAGCTAAAAAAGTTGGAAATCAAAGATTAATTAAAGTAATAGCTGGAGCATTGCCAGCAGGATTCTTAGGAGTTGGTGAACCATTAATATACGGTGTTACACTTCCAATGTTTAAACCATTTATAACAGCAGGTTTAGGAGCAGGATTTGGTGGTGCATTTGTAATGTTAATGGGAGTAATGTCAACAGCTTGGGGTCCATCAGGATTAGTAGCTATTCCATTGATGCAAACTGGTCAACAAATGCTTTACTACTTCGGTGGTCTTGTAATTTCTTATATAGCAGGATTCATAATTACAAGTATTGCTATAAATAACAATGATGTAGCTAATGCTTAAAAATTATAAATATCATAAAAACATAAAAAAGCAGAATAAATTCTGCTTTTTTATATATAGTAATTTAAATATAGTAGAAAGGAAAATTATGAAAAAGACTATTTTATCAATATTTTTATCATTTTTAATCGTATTAACAGCTTGTACGCCTAATAATCAAGAAAAAGATACTATAGCTGAAACAAAAAATGATACTATAGCTGAAACAAAAAATGATACTATAGTTGAAACAGAAACTGAAACAATTGAAGAAACTGAAACAGAGGAAGAGGTAGTTGTAGGTAAATTTGGAACGACAACAATATGGTCTGATGAATTAAAATTAGATTGGAATGTTTCAAGCTATATACCAGATGATTTTAACCCAAACAATGTCAAGGTAGTTTATATGTTACATGGCGCTTATGGAAATCATACAAATTTTAATGAAAGAACAAAAACTGTGGATTACTTGAATGAATATAATAAAAATCATGATCAAAAGTTAATTGCTGTATTTGTAGATGGATTCAATTCATTTTATATTGATAAGAATATTAATATGGAATCTGCTATTGTCAAAGATTTAATTCCAACATTTGAAGATATGAATGGAATTAAAATAGATAGAAATAATAGATATGTTATGGGTATTTCTATGGGTGGATATGGCACATTAAACTTTATGTTTAAACATAGTGATGTTTTTTCAAAAGGATATGCAATTTCTCCAGTTGTAGCAGAAGAACTTGATACAAGTTCTGGAATTGGGACATGGAATATTTTCTACACAGATGGAAAATTTGATAAAAATATATATACCTCATATCATCCTTTAACAAATCTTGAAAATAATAAAGAAAATATGCAAGATATAGAAATTTATCTATATGCTGGAAAGCAAGATCAAGTTGTGCTGTTATATGATGTTAATTCATTTCTAGAAAAAGCAAAAGATAGTGTTAAAATAAATGAAAAAATATTGGATGGAGAACACAATTGGACTTTTTGGGATGCGCAAATAAAATCCATTTTAGAAAATGATATATATAAAATAGAGGAATAAAAATGTTTGGTATTTCAACATATCTAAATGAAAATATAGAAGATGTAAATAAATATTTTGAAAGATTATCTAAATTTAATATAAATACTGTATTTACTTCAATGCATATAAATGAAGAAGATAGTGATACAGTGTTATCTATGATGGAGAGTATTTCACGGATAGCCAAAAATAAAAAAATTGATTTAATGATAGACATTTCTTCAAATACATTATCAAAATTTAATATGACACTTGATGAAATGATTGAATATTATCATAATTTAGGGGTTAATACTTTAAGAGTAGATTTTGGAATAATTATTAATGATATAAAAAAACTTTCTGAGAATTTTAATATAGTCTTAAATGCCTCTACAATAGATGACGATTATTGCAATGAGTTAATTAAATTTGGTATAAATTTAGAAGGTTTAACTGTTTGTCATAATTTCTATCCAAGACCGGACACTGGACTTGATGAAAATTTATTTAGAAATAAAAACAAATATTTTAAAGAGAAAGGATTTAAAATTCAGGCTTTTATTCCTGGAGATAAAGTTTTAAGAGGACCAATATATGAAGGATTACCAACACTTGAAAAACATAGAAAAAGTAATCTTCTTTGCGCTTATATTGAACTTGTCAAAGAATTTGATGTAGATGAGATAATAGTTGGAGATACTGAAATTTCTGATTATTATGCAAATGCTATAAATGAATATATTAATTCGAATCGTATAAATCTAAGATTAAAAGAATATAATTTAGATCCTATTTCTAAAAAAGTATTTTGGAATATCCATAAAAACAGAAAAGATTATTCGGAAAGAGTAATTAGAGTTTCTGAAACTAGGCTTGCTATAAAAGAAAAAATACCAAGACTAAATACAGTAAATAGGCCAAAAGGTACAGTTACAATAGATAATGAAAATTATAAAAGATATAATGGAGAACTTCAAATAGCTCTAATAGATTTAGATTCAGATGATAGAGTGAATGTTTTAGGTTATATAGAGGATGAAGATATTTGCTTATTGAAGTATATAACAGAAGAAATTGAGTTCAGATTTATATGAATATAGTTTTAAAATATAATTAAAAAAAAGATGATACATTTTTAATATGTATCATCTTTTTTTTAAGCTAAATCTTTTACAAAAACATTTACTTCAAGCACTTTAATTCCAAGCATTGTTTCAATTTGTTCAGAAATTGATTCTTGTACATTTTCTGCTACCTTTTGAAGTTCTGTTCCTGATTTTAGTATAACAGTTAAACCTACTTTAATAGTATTGTCTTTAACTACTGCAACTATACCTTCTTTTTTATTCTTTTCTATTTTCTTATTCTTATATCCAATAACATCTTCAACGCCTTCAACTTGTAAAGCAGATTCTGCAATTAATTGATCGATAATGTCGTTTGAAATTCTTACTGAACCATTATTAAAATCGGTCATTATAACCTCCTTACCTTTTTATTATTATATGAAATATGAATATATTATGCAAATATTTGAAATATAAACTTCGCTTTTTAAAGATTGTTTCATAATAAGTTAAAAACGACAAAAAAATAATGATTAATCATCTTAAGCATTGTTTACATACCTATCCATTTATAATATAATTTATAAGTAGGAGAAATTTTATGAAGAGAAAAAATAATATCGGAATTGACTTTTTAAGAGCGATAGCTATAATCGCTGTAATTATTTATCATATAAGCGTTAAGATTCTACCTGGTGGTTTTATTGGGGTAGATTTATTTTTCGTTATATCTGGCTATCTTTTAGCTAATTCATTGGTAAATCAGGCTGTTAGTAATGGTGAAGTAAAACTATTTGATAGTATTAAAAAGCGTATAAAGTCGCTTTGGCCATTACTTTTTTTAGTTATTTTTGTAGTTACTATATATTTAACTATTTTTAATAAGCCAGTACTAGATGTAGCTCATAAAGATATTATTCCTGGACTTGGATTTATGAGTAATTGGTGGCTGATATTTAATAAAGTTGGATATTTTGATAGTTTTGTTGCAAATCCATTTAAGCATTTATGGTATATTGCTGTACTTATCCAATCTACAATAATTATTATAACTTTATTTAAATTTTCATATTCCTTAACTAGAGATAAGAAATTTGGACTTTTTAAAGTGTTAATGATAGGATTGATAATTACCAGTTTTGCATTATCACAAATATTTTATGATCCACAAAATGTTTCTAGAGTATATTATGGTACTGATACTAGGATATATGAAATTGCTTTAGGTGTACTTGGCTATCTGTTTTATCCTATTGGAAAGTTATTTAAACCTGAAAAAATTGATAGAAAAGAAAAAAGAAAATATGCTAAAACTAGAGAAATCTCAACAATTGCTTCAATAATTTCATTAGGAATATTTATATATAGCTTATTAAATGTGTATGAATTTTATCCATGGATATATAGATTTGGGTTTATTTTATTTGCAATAAATTCACTCATTTTATTATTAAGTTTTGGTAATGAAAACAATTATCTATATACTATATTAAGATTTATACCAATTGGAATATTAGGAAAAATGTCATATAGTTTATATCTATGGCATTATCCAATATTAGTTCTATCTGCTACAAAGGCAGAAATTACTTCTTTGCCAAACTTAACATATACAATTGTAAGACTTTTAATTATACTTGCAATTTCATCTTTGACATATAGATTTGTTGAACAAAGAAGTAAAGTAAAATATGAAAATCGAAATGATAGAAGAGCAAGACAAAATAGAAGAAAAAATAATAATATATTAAATAATAAAATTTTAATACCATTTGCTGCGATATTTGCACTTGGTGTATTTGGGATAGCAATTCCATATACCTCAACAGCATTTGTAGAAAAATCTTCAAATATTGCAGATAATGGAAATAATCAAAATCAAAACAATGAAACAAAAGATGAAGGAATTAAAAATCCAAATATAGATAGAAATGATCCTAATACACTTATTTTGGATGGAAAAGAAACTGAAAAAGAAACAAGTAAAGAAACTAAACACGAAAATGCAGATGATGAAAATGGTCAAAATAATGATCCTGATCCTCAATTAAAATATAATCAATTGGTTTTAATCGGGGACTCACTAGGCGTAAATGTCGGAAATAAATTAAAAGAACTATATCCAAATTCAATTACAGATGCTAAAATTAGTAGACAATTGTATGATTCTATTGGAATTGTTGAATCATATAGTGAATATGATTCAGAGAATACAGCTCTTATTATAATGCTTGGAACAAATGGATATTTTTCTGAAAGTAATTTGGAAGACTTAGTATCTTCATTTCCAAAATCAAAAAAATTAATTGTCAACATTAAATCACAAGTTGCTTGGGAAGATTCATCAAATAAAATTATTGCTGATTTTGCGCAAAAAAATAAAAATACTGTTCTAATTGATTGGAACAGCTTGGCAACTCAACATCCAGAATATTTAGAACCTGATAATACACATCTAAATTATATGGGAGTTGATGCACTAATAAAGATGTTTGAAGAAGAACTTAGATAGGAGTAAGAATTGATAGAAAATAAAATGATTGAAGAATATATTCAAGAAAAATCGGAATATATTTTTAATAAATATATTTATTCTAAATTTCTTATGACAAAATACTATAAAAATTTTGGAACTCTAGAAGTTGAAAAAATTAAAAAAGCATATGACTTATTTACTCTAGATAAAAAAATAGAGTATAAATTCATATCTGAAGCTATGGGAGAAAGGCTCAATGAGAGCTTTGCCCAGGCTGAGGCTGCATATGAGTATAAAGATGCTATGAGACAAATAAAAAGATTGAATATTAGAAATAGATTTTCTGAAAAGAATTTTGAACTATTAGAGCATATAATAGATCAGGATATAAAAGATAAGATTAAGAAAATTATAAGGAACATAGATCCTGTATTAAATCCAAATTCTGATACTAGTTCTGAATATAATAATTTTATATCAGATATGAAAGATTCTAAATTTGATAATATAGAAGAATATATAAAAACATCAGAGCTTTATGAAGAAGTAAAAAGTAAAGATACTCTAGAAAATATAGACTATAAAGAAGTAGAAAAGCATATGAAGAAACTATCATCAAAAAATAGTAAGATGAAGTCAGAGTTTCCATTTACTTTTGAAGAAGTATTAATGTCACAAGAAAAAATTGATTTTAAGAAGGAAGAGCTTAAGAAGCAAATAGATGTAACAAATAAAGCTTTTGATAGATTAAATCAATATTATATAATGACTAAAGACGAAGGAAATTGGATAAGTTAAAATTTTAGATAAATCCATACTAATTTAGTAAAGATTAAAAGTAGCAAAGATTAAGGAGAGACAATGTTAGAAATAAAAAATTTACACGCTAGTGTTGAAGATAAAGAAATACTAAAAGGGATTAACCTTAAGATTAACAAGGGAGAGATTCATGTAATTATGGGACCAAATGGTTCCGGTAAATCTACACTTACAAAAGTAATTATGGATCATCCAGATTATGAGGTTACAGAGGGTGAAATTATTTTTGAAGGTCAAGATATATCTGATGAATCAACAGATAAAAGAGCGAAACTTGGATTATTCCTTTCATTCCAAAACCCAGAAGAGGTAGAAGGTGTAAGTGTCGAAAATTTCCTACGTACAGCTCAAATTAATCTTACTGGTGAAAAACCAAAATTATTAGAATTTAGAAGAAATTTAAATAAAGAATTGGAAGAGTTAGAATTCGACAAAGATTATGCAAATAGATATTTAAATGTAGGATTTTCAGGTGGAGAAAAGAAAAAAAGCGAAATTCTACAAATGAAAATGTTAGATCCTAAATTAATTATGCTTGATGAAACAGATTCAGGACTTGATGTGGATGCTACTAAAATAGTATCAAGAGAAGTGGAAGCATTTTTAAATGAAGAGAAGTCAGCGATTATAATTACACATCATAGCTCAATACTTGAATCAATTAAACCTGATTATGTACACATAATGATTGATGGAAATCTAATAAAGACCGGAGATGCATCTTTAATTGATGAAATTGAAAGAGATGGTTATAAAAACTACAGAAATTCAGAAGAGGTAAATAATGACTAGAGAAAAAACACATGTAGAAGATATTGATAGAGGTGTTTTTGATAAGAAAAATTCATTTGAATATTCAAAAATTTCAGAAAAAGGATTGACAGAATCTATTGTAAGAATGATTTCTGAAGAAAAAAATGAACCAGAATGGATGCTACAAAAGAGGCTTGAAGCTATGAAGCTATTTTACGAGATAGATAATCCAATTTGGGGACCAGATTTATCTGAAGTAGTTATAGATGATATTACTCTATATGTAAAACCGAAATCTGGAGAGGAAAATAATTGGGATAATTTACCAGACGATATAAAGCAAACTTTTTATGATTTAGGATTACCAGACGCAGAAATTAAGGCTTTAGCTGGGATTTCAGCTCAATATGATTCTGAAGTGGTATATCACAGTGTAAAAAACTATCTAAAGGAAATGGGTGTTATATACATCAATATGGATGAAGCTGTTCACAAATATCAACATTTAGTAAAAAAATGGTTTGGTACAGCAGTTGAACCAACATTACACAAGTATTCAGCACTACATTATGCTGTTTGGTCAGGTGGTTCATTTGTATATGTTCCTAAGGGACAATATGTAGATATTCCAATACAATCATATTTTAGATTAAATGCGCCAGGCGCAGGTCAATTTGAACATACATTTATTTATGTAGAAGAAGGGGCTTTTGTTCACTATATAGAAGGTTGTTCTGCACCAAAATACAATGTAGTTAATGTACATGCGGGAGCGGTAGAACTATTTGTAAGAGAAGGGGCTCATTTAAGATATTCTACGATAGAAAATTGGTCAAAGAATATGTACAATCTAAATACCAAAAGAGGAATAGTTTGGAAAGATGCTCATCTTGAATGGGTATCAGGATCATTTGGGTCAAAAGTTTCCATGCTTTATCCTGCTTCTATTCTTATTGGGGAGAATGCAAAATCTGATTTTACTGGTATTTCTTTTGCCAATGATGGACAAACACTAGACAATGGAGCTAAGTCAATTCATGCAGCTCCAAATACTTATTCTACAATCAATGCAAGATCCATTTCTAAAGGTGGTGGAGAATGTGTCTATAGAGGACTTGTTCATTTTAAAGAAAATTCAAAAGGATCAAAAGCGAATGTAAACTGTGAGTCACTTATGATTGATAGTGAATCAGTATCAGATACTATACCTGTTATGATTATAGAAAATGATGATGTTGATTTAGGTCATGAAGCGAAGATAGGAAGAATCGATGATACAAAGATTTTCTATTTAATGAGCAGAGGTATTTCAGAAGAAGATGCTAAAGCTATGCTTGTACGTGGTTTTGCAGAACCTATCGCTAAAGAACTTCCTATGGAATATGCAGTTGAAATGAATAATTTAATCAATTTAGAATTGATTGGATCTATAGGTTAGGAGGGGAAATGACTAGTGTAAATAGATTGCCTCATCTGACTTGGAGAGAAACGGGAACAAATGAGGTCTTTATAGACGATATTAAAATTGAAAAGATAAATTTCAAATCAGATGAAAGATTAAAGACAAGTAAAGAATTTATTGAACAGTTTAATGAAGAGTTTGGTGTATCAAAAGAAATTATTGAATTAAATAAAGAATATCAAAATTATGAAGAATATTTTGAATTCTCTGGAAATGAAGATGTAAAGAGAGAATTTCATTTAGTTGAAAATCAAAATATTTTAAATGATGCACAAAATATATTTGTAAAAGAAGGAGCTGATGCGACTTTAATCTTAGACTACAAATCAGATGAAGAGATAGAAGTGTTTAGAAATTCCGTAATAAGAATAAAAGCTCAAAAGAATTCTAAACTACAAATTGTGCTTGTTCAAAGATTAAATCATAAATCAAAATCATTTATATCTATGGTTTCAGAAATGGAAGAAGATGCACATGTTCAACTTGTACAAATAGAAATTGGATCTTTAAAATCATATTTGAACTATAAAGCTTTTATAAATGGTGAAAAAGCAGAATCAGATATTAAGACAGCGTATTTTGTGGATGATGAAAGATACTTAGATATTAACTATTTGATAGTTCACAGAGGTAGAGAGACAAGATCTGATATGCTTGTAAATGGTGTACTTAAAGATAAAGCAGAAAAAAGATTTGCTGGAACTCTTGATTTTAAGAGAGGAAGCACTTTGTCTGAAGGTAGTGAAGAAGAGTTTGTTACAATGTTAGATCCTACTGTAAAAAATAGAGCTATACCTATTTTGCTTGCAAGAGAAGATAATATTGTAGGTCTTCATGCGGCTTCTGCTGGAAGAATTGATAAAGATACGTTATTTTATATTACATCAAGAGGATTTAACCAAAACGAAGCTAAGAGAATAATTATTGAATCAAAAATAAAGCCTATATTAGATTATATAAAGGATGAAAAACTAGCAAATGAAATTCTTGAGGAATTAAGAGAAAGGATTAATTAATAAATTATTATGGATATATCACGAATAAGAGAAGACTTTCCATTTTTAAAAAATAATAAAGATATTGTGTATTTGGATAATGCAGCAACATCTCAAAAGCCAAAGTCTGTAATTGAATCACAAAATGAATATTATACTTATTTTAATGCGAATGCTAATCGTGGTATATACAATCTTTCTATGAAGTCTACAGGGATTTTAGAAGATACTAGAAAAAAAATAGCTGGATTTATAAATGCAGAAAGCGAAAAAAATATAGTATTTACGAAATCAGCTACAGAAGCGTTAAATATAATTGCTTATAGTTATGGACTAAATAATTTAAAAGAAGGCGATGAAATTTTGATTTCTATAGCTGAGCATCATGCAAATTTAGTTACTTGGCAATATGTAGCCAAAAAAACTAAAGCAAAATTAAGATATTTTTATTTAGATGAAAATTTAAATCTTGATATTGAAGATTACAAATCAAAAATAAATGAAAATACTAAAATAGTTGCATTTACTGGAGCTTCAAATGTGCTTTCATTTAAAGTAGATATAGCTAAAATGGTGAATATAGCAAAAAAAGTTGGAGCAATCACGGTAGTTGATGGCGCCCAATTAATATCGCATAAAAAAGTGAATGTAGAATCTTTCGGTTGTGATTTCTTTGTGTTTTCAGGTCATAAGATGTACTCTCTTCAAGGTGTAGGAGTTTTGTATGGAAAAGATACCCTATTAAATAAAATGGATCCATTTTTATATGGAGGGGATATAATAGAATATGTACATGAAAATGACACGAGTTTTACTGAAAGTCCACATAAATTCGAAGCGGGAACACAAAATATTTCTGCTATTAGTTCTTTATCTAAAGCGATAGACTATATAGAAGAAATAGGAATTAAAAATATTGAAAAAAGAGAACAAATTTTAGTAAACTATCTACTAGATAAGATAAAAAAATTAGATTTTGTAGAAATTTATTATCCGAAGGGTGGCGATGGTACAAATATTCCATTTAATATAAAAAATGTACACCCTCATGATGTGGCACAAATACTTGATTTTCATAATGTTGCTATCAGGGTTGGTCATCATTGTGCTCAACCTCTTCATAGATGTTTGGGATTAAATAGCTCATGCAGAGCGTCAATCGCCTTTTACAATACTTATGAAGAAATAGATAAATTTATAGATTCGCTATATAGAGTAAAGGAAGTTTTCTATGGAAATTAATCAAATATACACGGAGCTAATTCGTGAACATAGCATGGAGTCTGAAAATAAAAAAGAATTAAAAGATAGGACAGATCATCATATGGGAATAAATCCATCATGTGGTGATGAGCTTGAAATAAATATTAAACTAAATGGTGATATAATAGAAGATGCTTCATATACAGGAATGGGATGTGCAATTTCTCAAGCGTCAGCATCTATGATGATTGATGTAATAAAAGGCAAGACAGTAGAAGAAGCAAAAGAAGCTATAGAAGTTTTCTTGAAGATGATAAAAAGTGAAATAGAAGATGAAGATGATTTATTGATATTAGAAGACGCAGCTATTTTAGAGAGTATTTCAACACTTCCACAAAGAGTAAAGTGTGCAGTACTTTCATGGAGAACTCTAGAAGAGATATTATCAAATAAATAAAGAGAATAAAATGAAAAAAAATAAGGATTATCTATTAAAATATAATTTACCAGCAGAAAAGTCATATAAAGGGTGGGAAAGTCAAGCTTTACCACTTGGAAACGGCGAAATTGGAAATATGATTTATGGTTTAATTGGAGAAGAAATTATTCAATTTAACGAAAAATCATTGTGGTCTGGAGGACCTAGACCTGATGAAACCGATTATAATGGTGGTAATTATAAAAATAGATATCCTTTTTTATTTGAAATTAGAAAAAATCTTTCAGAAGGAAATTATGAAGATGCTAAAGATTTAGCAGAAAATAAATTAATTGGTCCAAATAGTGAAAAATTTGGAAAATATTTGTCATTTGGAGAATTAAAAATTGATTTTATTAATCAATCAAAAAGTACTGAAGAAACAGAAAATTTTTCAAGAGTATTAAATATTAATGAAGCGATTCATAAAACTAGTTATATTCAAGATGATATAGAATTCATAAGAGAAAGTTTTGTTTCATATATAGATGATGTTTCCGTAACAAAAATAGAGTCTTTATATAATAGTGAAAAGATAAAAAAATTAGATTTTGATTTAGATTTTGAAATAACAAATAGAATTCTTGTAAATGGGAAAATAATAAAATAAATTATGTTAAAATTGAATCTACTAATGATTCAAAATTAAATTTATTATTAGAAGATATAGATTCATTTGTGATAAAGCAAAATAATAATTTAATAGAGAATAATTTTGAGTATATAAATATTAGCTTGAAAAAAGAAGATATATTAGAATTTTATAAAAAATAAAATCATACGATTTAATGATTATAAATCGTATGATTTTTTATTAATTCAAATATGTGTGTGGATCTTTAATCTTTATGATATCACCGACTTTTACATTTTTATCTACTTCCATTTTTACGATATGAGTATGATCATCATGTTCAACTAAATATCCATCTTCGAATATTTCTAAAACTTTAACCTCGATATCATCTTTTGTAGATGTATATTGGTGTAAAACTGGATTTCGTTGTGTCTTATCAATTAATATATATTGATTGTCAACTACAAGTATAGTGTAGTCTTTATTGTCAGTTAGTATTAAAGATTTATTTTCTACTTTTTTAATCTCTTTACCGAACACTTCAGAAATTTTTTCTTTTGCTTCATTTTCTGTAAGGCTATGATGATTTCTATTATTAAAATAGAAATACGTCATAATAAGCAATAGTGAAAAAATAATTAGGATAATAATTTTATTTAAGTGTTTTTTTATCATTTTAAAGTACCAAATTCATATCCTAAATCTCTAAGATGATCAATAAGTGCTGGTAGAGATTCTAGAGTTAAATGTTTATCTGGAGCATCATGCATTAATACTACTGCGATATCAGGGTTTGAAGTAAATATTGTTGATTTATCAAAATTATTTACGGCTTCAGAAACATTTGTTGGTCTGATAACTTCGATTGGATTATCTGAAGATTCTATTTGTGCATCTCCATTCATTGTGTTCCAATCTATCCAAGTTACTCCCAATTTTTCTAATGCTGCATCTGTTTTTTCTAAACCATCTTGATTCCAAGATAAATGTCCGCCTGGATATCTAAAAACTTTTGTATCAAAATTGTCACCAAGTATATTTTTTAATGCATTCATACTTTTATTATATTCTTCAATTACTGCGTCCGGATTTGGATTTCTATCTGGATATAGATAGTCATAGTCGTGGCTATAGCTATGAGTTGCGATAGAATGACCTTCATCTATTACTCTTTTTACAACATCCGCTGTATCAGATCCTATTCTATTACCAACCATGAAAAATGTTGCATGTACATCTTTTGACTTTAACACATCTAAAACTCCAGGAGTTATTTCATGATTTGGGCCATCGTCAAATGTTAAAAATGCAATTTTTTTACCATTGTAATTTGAAGCTTCAGATAGTTCCCTAATTTCTTTAGTTGAATATTCGTAGTCTTTGCCTACTGGTGTAGGGGTACTATGAGATATTTCGCTATCTTTATCTGATTCTTCCGTTTCATCCTGAGTTTCTTTTTCAGGTTCCTTAAGTTTTTCAATAACTTCATTTAATGATTCTACTTTCTTAGTTAAATCATTTACTTGTTCTTTGTAACTTTCAGACTCTTTAATTTTTTCATTTTCTTTATTTTTTAGAAGCTGAATATCTTTTTTCGCCGATGTTGATTCTAAAAAGAAGAAAGCTGTGCTTATCAAAGATATTATTAAAAGTAAAATTAAAATTATAGATTTGGTGTTTCTTTTATTTTCTACATTATCATTCATATTAAATCCTTCCATATATAAAAGTTGAACTTATTAACATATAAAATTATATCATATATTTGTAAAAATCAAATTACAATTCTGTTATAAAAAATTATACTTTTTGTAAAAAAAATAAAACTAATATATAAATTTATGTAAATATAAAAGATTTAAGATATAATGTAAATTAAGTAGATAGAGCAAGGAGCAAGTGATTAATTATGGAAAATAAACTATTAATAGGGAAAGATACCTATTTCGATATTTCAAAATTAAATAGACATGGATTCATAACCGGATCTACAGGTTCAGGAAAAACAGTAACATTAAAAGTAATAGTTGAGCAATTATCTAAAAATGGTATTCCGGTATTCTTATCAGATATAAAAGGTGAGTTATCAAGCTTCATCGAACCAATAGAAATAGATGAGAAAATTTCTGAAAGAGTTGAACTGACTGGTGTTGAAGATTATGAACCTAGGACTTTTAGCACTGAATTCTTTGATGTATTTGGTGAAAATGGTATTCCACTTAGAACAACTATTTCAGAAATGGGACCACTATTATTATCAAAAATACTTGGACTCAATGATATACAAGAAGGTATACTAAATATTGCATTTAGCTTAGCAGATGAAAGAAATTTACTATTAATAGATATAAAAGATTTAAGATCTGTCTTAAATTTTATAAATGAAAATAAAAAAGAATTACAAGAGCGTTATGGAAATATTTCAACATCATCTATCGGAGCTATATTAAGATCTTTACTAGTAATTGAAAAACAAGGTGGAGATAAATTCTTTGGTGAACCTGATTTTGAAATAAAAGATTTACTTAGAACAAATCAAAATGGTGAAGGGATAATTAATATTTTAAATAGTGAAAAGCTTCATCAATCACCAGATTTATATGCAATATTTCTACTTTGGTTGTTAAGTGAAATATTTGAAAATATAGAAGAAGTTGGAGATCAAGATAAACCAAAAATGGTGTTTTTCTTTGATGAATCTCATTTGTTATTTAATAATGGTTCAAAAGCGTTATTAGAAAAAATTGAACTTATAGTAAGACTTATTCGTTCAAAAGGAGTTGGGGTATTTTTCATAACTCAAAAAGCTACAGATATTCCAGATGGAGTATTATCTCAATTGAGTAATAGAGTTCAACATTCTTTAAGAGCTTTCACTCCGAAAGAACAAAAAGAAGTAAAAGCTATAGCGGATTCATTTAGACAAGATGGAAGTATGGATTTAGTAGAAGAAATTTTAAATTTAAAAACAGGAGAGGCAATAGTTTCTGTTTTGGATAAAAATTCTACACCAACATTAGCCAAAAAAGTTATTGTATGTCCACCTTTATCTAAAATAGGTAAAGCAAATGAAATGTCTGTTCAAAGAACTATCAATAATTCAACTTTATTAAATAAATATTTAGAAGATATTGATAATTTATCTGCCTTTGAAATATTGGAATCTGAAAAGGAAGAAAGATTAAAAAGATTGGAAATTGAAGCTCAAGAAGAGGAATTATTAAAGCAAGAGGAAAAGAAACAAAAAGAAATCGCTAAAGAAGAGCAAAGAAAGAAAAATAAAACTTCAATTTTTGAAAGATTTACAAATAATATGATTGGTTCAATAGGACGTACAATAGGTAGAGAAATAACTAGAGGTATGTTTGGAACAAAGAAAAGATAGGTATATATATATAAATAAAAAAATTATAATCAAAAGTCTTTTTCTTATAGATTAAGAAAAAGACTTAAATTATATTTAAAAATTTATTTAATTCGGATAAAATATAGAAAAAATTATTTGTTTTATTAATAAAACAAAAAGGAGTAATTATGAAAAAAATAAAAGTATTATTACTATTATTATCTGTAATGATAGTAGCTGTTTCTTGCAACAAAATGCAAGAAAGTGAGATAGATGGTGAAAATAAATTCACTTATGTTAATAATGGTGGAGTTTTTATTGATAATAAGGGTCATGCAGTTCCAACTTCTGAAATAGAAGGGAAAAAGATTGTAAAATGGTATACTGAACCACTTTGTCCTTATTGTTTAACACTTGAAGATAGAACTAGAGAATATATAAGAGAAGTACAAGGAGATAATAGTTTAATTAAATATATTCCATTATCATTTTTAGGTAGTAGAGGTATTGAAGATGAGACAACTTATTCAGATGTAATATCATCTATGGTTTTATCAATTGCTGAAAATGACCCTGAAGTAGTTGGGGACTTTATACATACTGTAATGGCAACAGAATTTGTTGAAGCAATACAAAAAGAATCTAATCAAAATGCATTTATAAAAAATGCATATATAAATGCTGGTGGAACTAAATTTAATGAAGTTCAAAAAGATTTAGAAGTATTTATGGATGTTGTAAAAAGAAGTACTGAATATACAAGAACAGACAAAGAACTATCTAAAAGAACACCAGAAGGAAAACTTACTACACCAATGATTTGGGTAGAAGGTGAAGAAAAAACAATAGATGTATCATTAGATCAAAATTTCAGATCTTTATTTGAAGAAAAGTTGAAATAAAAAAAGACGGTTATTATAAGCTGAACCTCTCCATCCGTATTTCGGATTTTGGGGCTCAGTTCAATTATAACCGTCTTTTTAATCAATACTACTTTGAATTTGTATATATTCAATTCCATTAGATTTCAACAACTTTACAGCATAGTCATCAATTCTATAACCATTTTCATAATATATTTTTGAGATACCGGCTTGTATTAGAGCTTTAGTACAATTTAAGCATGGGAAATGTGTTACATAACACACGCTATCTTTAACAGAAATGCCTTCTTTAGCACAATATAAAAGTGCATTCATTTCGGCGTGAATAGTAGCGATACAATGGCCGTCACGCATAGTATGTCCAACTTCATCACATTGAGGATTTCCCGAAATAGATCCATTATATCCGGTAGAGACAATTCTATTGTCTTTATTTACTAATACGCAACCGACATATGCTCGGTCACATGTGCTTCTTTCAGAAACTATTTTTGCAATATTCATAAAATATTCTTGCCATGATATTCTTGATTTCATATTGTACTCCTTTGATTTAATTTTATCACGAAGAGATTAAAATACAATAATATATGCTCATTAACATTTATAAATAAATCCTAAATTTTATCTATGTTTAAATACTTAATTGAGAAATAGTATATTACAGATACAATTGTTAAAGAAATGTAACAAAAAAACACGCTATAAACGGCATAAAATACTTAAAAGATAAAAAAACAATAATTTATGCAAACGCTTTAGTATTTAATGAAAAATTATGATATAATGATTCTGTAAATTATCTGAATAGTTTTAATGGAGGATAAATGAAAGAATTTAATAGGGATCAATTTAAACACGATTTTAAGAATAATGTAGTTACATTGTATGCTAAATCATTTGATGAAGCATCAAGATTTGAAAAGTATCACGCATTGTCCAAAACTATTATGGACCAAATTTCAAAAGATTGGGTAAGCACAACAGAAAAAAATAAAAACGAAAGAAATGCATACTATCTATCAGCAGAATTTTTAATTGGTAGATCAATGGGAAATAATTTATTAAATTTAGGAATTATTGACCAAGTAAAAGAAATATTAAAAGACTTAGATATTGATTTTGATGAAATAGAAGATGAAGAAGATGATGCAGCACTTGGAAATGGTGGGCTTGGAAGACTTGCAGCTTGCTTTGTTGAATCAGGTGCTACAGAAGGCTTAAATTTACATGGTTATGGTGTAAGATATTCACAAGGTATTTTTAAGCAAAGATTTGAAAATGGATTCCAAATGGAAGAAGGAGATGCTTGGACTGAAAATGGTGATTTTTGGTCAATAAGAAAAGAAAGTGAATCACAAATAGTTAATTTTAGAAACTTCAGTGTAAGAGCTGTACCATATGATGTTCCAATAGTAGGTTTTAATAATGGTGTAGTAAATACACTTAGATTATGGCAATCTGAAGCTATTAATAATGGTGGATTTAATTTCACAGATTTTAATGATTTTAGATATGACAAATCTGTTTCTGAGAAAAATAGAGCGGAAGATGTAACAAGAGTTCTATATCCAAATGACAATATTAGAGCCGGTAAATTATTAAGATTATTACAGCAATATTTCTTTGTATCAGCTTCTATGCAAGAATTAATTCAAAAACATAAGAGAAATCATCCAGAAGATAAAAACTTTAGTCAATTCTACAAGTACAATATAATGCAATTAAATGATACACATCCAGTAATAGCAATTCCTGAACTTATAAGAATTCTATTAGATGAAGAAAATCAATCATGGGATGATGCATTTGCAGTAGCTACAAAGGTATTTGCATTTACAAATCATACAGTACTTCAAGAAGCTCTTGAAAAGTGGGATTTAGAATTAATTCACGAAGTATCACCAAGATCAGTTGATATCATTAAAGAAATAGATAGAAGATTATTAGAAGATTTAAGAAAAAAAGGCTATACTGAAGAAGAACTTGAACCATATAGAATAGTAAGAGGCGAAATGGTTGAAATGGCATTTTTAGCAACATATATGTCAACATCTATAAATGGTGTAGCTGAAATTCATACAAGTATATTAAAGAAAGATACATTAAATCAATGGTATGAATTATATCCTGAAAAATTCAATAATAAAACAAATGGTGTAACTCCAAGAAGATGGTTACAATACTCAAACCCTGAATTAACAGCATATGTAGATTCTTTAATTGGTGAAGATTGGAAAAAAGATATAACAAAATTAGAAGAACTTGAAAAATTTGCTGATGATGAAGAAGTTTTAGATAAATTTAATGAAATTAAACATGAAAAGAAAATTCAATTAGCGAAATATATTAAAAAACATGAAGGAATAGAAATTGATCCAAACTCAATATTTGATATTCAAATTAAGAGACTTCACGAATATAAGAGACAATTGTTAAATGCTCTTCACATTTTACATTTATACTATGAGTTGAAAGAAAATCCAGATTTAGATATGCATCCACGTACATTTATATTTGGTGCAAAAGCTGCTCCTGGATACTTTAGAGCTAAAGGTATAATTAAATTTATAAATGAACTTTCAAAATTGATTAATAATGATCCAGAAGTAAATGATAAATTGAAAGTAGTATTTGTTCAAAACTATAGAGTTTCATATGCAGAATACTTATTCCCTGCAGCTGACGTTTCAGAACAAATATCTACAGCAGGTAAGGAAGCTTCAGGAACAGGGAATATGAAATTCATGATGAATGCTACACCAACACTAGGTACAATGGATGGAGCAAATGTTGAAATCTTTAGAGAAGCTGGTCTTGAAAACAATTATCTATTCGGAAGAAAAGAAGAAGAATTAGCAGAAATTGTAGACAGCTACAATCCTGTAAAAGTATATGAATCAAATAAAGCATTAAAGAAAGTAGTTGATGCATTATTAAAAGAAGAGAAAATTTCTGATAATGGAACAAATCACTTCTTAGATATATACAATTCATTAATAGATCCTAAGGATGGAAATAGAGCAGACGTATACTTTGTACTAGAAGATTTCCAATCATATGTAGAAGCGCAACAAAAAATTGATAAAGACTATAGAGATAGAAGAGCATGGGCTAGAAAAGGTCTAATAAATATGGCAAATAGTGGATTCTTCTCATCTGATAGAACAATTAAAAACTACGCAGAAGATATTTGGAAAATTTAATTGAAATAAAAAAAGGATAAGAAATGGATTTACGATCCGTTTCTTATTTTTTTTTGTATAAATGTAGTTTTGACACTGACTTAATTAAGGAGTATAATGTAATTGTTAAAAAGAAGTTTAGGAGGGAATTATGCCACTAGTAGAAGGCGGAAAAGTATTAAACAAAGCTTTAGAAGGACATTACGCAGTAGGCCAATTCAATATCAATAATTTAGAATGGACAAAGTCAATTTTATTAGCATGTGAAGAAGTTCAATCACCAGTTATTTTAGGTGTATCTGAAGGTGCAAATAAATATATGGGTGGATTCAACACAGTAGTAGGAATGGTAAAAGGTTTAATCGAAGATTTAAACATTACAGTTCCAGTTATATTACATTTAGACCACGGTTCATTTGAAGGTGCTAAAAAAGCTATAGAAGCAGGATTTACATCAGTTATGTTTGATGGATCACACTATGATTTAGAAGAAAACTTAGCTAAAACAAAAGAAATAGTTGAGTTAGCTCATTCAAAAGGAATTTCAGTAGAAGCTGAAGTTGGTTCTATAGGTGGTGAAGAAGACGGTGTTATTGGTAAAGGTGAACTTGCTGATCCTAAAGAATGTAAAATGTTAGTAGATACAGGAATTGATTTCTTAGCAGCAGGTATAGGTAATATCCATGGTGCTTATCCAGAAAACTGGGAAGGACTAGATTTAAACGTTCTTGAAGAAATTCAACACACAATAGGAAATGTTCCAATGGTATTACATGGTGGTACAGGAATTCCAGCAGAAATGGTTCAAGATGCAATTAGATTAGGTGTTTCAAAAGTAAATGTAAACACTGAATTACAATGGGCTTTCCAAAAATCTTTAAGAAAATATATTGAAGCAGGAAAAGACTTAGAAGGTAAAGGTTTTGATCCAAGAAAAATTTTAGCAGATCCAGCAAAAGCAATTATGGATATGGTAAAAGAAAAAATTG
The DNA here is from genome assembly GCA_023418535.1 of Bacillota bacterium. Next base: position 23,727 of record JAEZZN010000017.1, read on the forward strand.
AAATTTTTGGTAGTGCAAACAAAGCATAAAACTATAAAACAGCTATATCCTTTTTTGGGATATAGCTGTTATTGTTCACTTTAGTGAGTTGAGTGAACGTAAGTGAACGAAACAATAAACCACCTGCTATGCAGGTGGAGGTAAAAAAGCTTTAGCTTCAAGCACCAAAAAATCCTCCATAATGTATAATTGTGATA
>JAEZZN010000067.1 GCA_023418535.1 Bacillota bacterium
TATGTACTCCTATAAGTACCTATCGAGTCATGGACGATTTTAACAATCCAAACACCAGTCAAGACCCGGTGATGAAAGGTAAGGCCTATCCAAAAGAATACCTATTTCATGTAACGCCCGATCAACCTAAAATCGCCGTACAAGTCTATGTTCCCATTATGGAAGCCTTAAGTAATTATACAGGCAGTGGAACTCAAGAAGCCATTTTAGAACTGGATTGGTCCACCTTGGTTTTAGAAGATCTAATCAATAAAAAGCCATTGGAAGAAGCCATACAAAAAGGGGAAGAACTGGACCTTCAAGGAAAAACAGAAGAAAGTATAAAGAACCTACAAGAAAAAATCCAAGAAGGAAAAGGGGTCTTAAAAAATCCTAAAAATCAAGAAGAGATCACACAAGCAGTGGAGGCCATTGAAGAGGCCATCAAAAGATTAAAAAATAAAGAAGATATTATAACAAAGACATGTATTGAAATCACCTGTCAAGAACCAAGTCCGGTGGAAGTACAGTGGAAACAAATTTCAGAACCCTATGGGTACCTTGTGGATCGAGGTGGCGAAAAATTTATAGAGTTTTATTTTTATTCCCGATATTTAGATCAGCGAAATATTGAAAATGGAACACCGACCATAGAATATACTTACGATACCCAAGGAGAAACAAATAACTATACCTCCTTGCCCATTGAAGAAGTGGAACAAGGAAGTCCCTATGTAGATCTAGTCCTTTCCAAGGCCCTAATTCCTGTAGCAAACCATGATGAAATAAAAATCCGTGGGAAATTCACCACCGTTCCCGGAGAAAATGCCCCTCGTTATCTGAGAACCTCTCTCCTACGATGGAAGGAAATGGACGGTGCCACTTTCACCCCACCATTTGGTCCTCTCCAACTCTTTGGGGTAAAACAAGGATTAAAATTACCTACCGTTTCCAAAGACGAACCGGAACAGCCCTATTATTTTACCAAAAACAATCTCACCTTTAATCCCTATCAATCCATTGACGGAACGAAGTTTAAATTAAGTCAAGGTGGAGAAATGGTGGAATTGTTCTTTCAACGTCAATCCATCTTTGAAGATCAACTACGATTTATAACCTATACCCTAGATGGAAGTGAGCCTACAAAAGATTCCCCAAAAGCGGAATTACGTAGTATGAATGGGGATAAATATCGACCGGAAAAATTCTACAGTATATTCTTAGATCCCCTAGGAGAAAAAATACTGGATGAAAAAGGAGGTCAACTCCAAGTAAAGGTAAAAGGATTTACACACCGAGGAGAAGCCGGTACCGATACCCAAACCTATGTGATACCCTACGACGAAATAAGTTTAGATTCCATAGTCGTTTCCCCTTTTCCCGGAAGAGAATTGGAAACCAGCTTGGAGAGCAATCGTCAATATTATTTACAACGAGGAACACACGTCACCTACGAAGAAATGGCCAATGATGAAATGAAAGAAACCTTTCAAAAAATGGCAGATGACCTTGGTGTTGCCAATCCTGAGTTTTATAAAATATCCGTCCTTGATAAAGACGGTCAGCCGGCCCAATTAAACACTTGGAAATCATGGGACAATCCAAACCGACCTAATCTACAATTACATTTAAAAACCAAGGACAAAACATGGAGCAACAAAGTCATCCTCACCTATCGTCACGGAAGATTGGAATTTCTACCTGGAGGTTTTAAATTTTCCAAATATGTCATTCCCCTTTACGGCCCGGAAGCCTACTACATTTTAGGGGATAAATCCCAAGAAGAGATGGTTTCCTATGCTAAAAAACTTCTTGAGGAAAAAATAGAGGAAGCGGAAAAATATAAAGACCACAAATCCTACGAAGCTTTGGAACTACAACAATTGGTGCTGGAAGGTAGAAAAAATCTTACCAATAAATACAAAAAAACCGATTACTTTATTTCCCTTGCCAATGATATGACAGCTTTGTTGGAAACCTTAAAGACACCTGTGTCCGATGATACTTTCCAACAACGAATTAGTGAAGAGTACCTGAAAATTGGGAAAAATCCTGTTTTGCTCGATTTATTAGATGAAAAAAGCACCCATCTTTTACACCAAGAAATCACCACTTTAGAACAATTGATATTACATCTACCTCTTTTATATATTATCCTGTTAAATAAGCTCTTTTTTTACCCTTTTAGCACCTTATATTATACCTTAAATTTATAATTTTGTCTTTCTGCTAACGGAGATACTCTTTAAAGTAAATTTCCAGTGCTTTTTCTATAATCCCTTCTGCTTCTTCTTTCGCTTTATCTTGAAAGAATTTTTGATAAATACTCTGAGATAACTTGATATTCTGATACTCTTTCATCTTCGGTTTTTTCAAGTTCAGCAAGTATGTTGTAATCATCTCTTGATTCAGCTCTTCTTGTCTGTTCATCAAATGAAGTGCTTTAGTATCGCTTGATTTTAAGGTTAATTCCAATTCTTCACACTTCTGATACAGATAATCCTGTATCTCTTTTGGAAGATAGGATAAATCTACTGCCATTGTCAGTCCTATTTTTTCGTTATCAACATCTTGTTTCCAAGAATCAGACAATTCATTTAATCTTAAATATCTTGCAATAGATGCCCCCGAAAGATGATATTCTTTTCCGAGTGATTTTCTGCTGTCTGTTTTATCTTCCGCTTTGCTTTCCTTTTCTATAATACCCCTATCTAAATTGTTTATCTCTTTTTGTAAATCGTTCCTCTTGCCCTGACTTGCTATTTTTTCATATCGCACTTTAAGGACAAGAGCTTTTTCGGTTGGTAGCAGGTCGGAAAAGGATCGTTGCATCAGATTGGTTTCTATCACATAGGTATAGGCTTCTTCTTCGGAAAGATGTTCTTTGACGATACAGGGAACGATTTTTAGATTGGCAAGTCTGGCTGCATTCACTCTGTTATGTCCGGAGAGTATTTCATAAGCTCCATCTTCTTTTTTGAGTACGATGATTGGATTAAGTATTCCGTTTTCTCTTATACTATCTACCATATCCTCCAGTCTCTTCCCGGTATATAGGGTAAATGGATGGTCGTGGTAAGCTTCCAGCAAGTCAATTTCTATATCCTGTATATCCCCCTGTTCCAAGACACCTACACCATCAAGCAAAATATCGACCGCATCGGTTATTTCTCTTTTCACAAGTTTTTTACTCATAGCAGATCTCCTTTGCCAGATTGTCATATGCGATATCCACACTGCTGCCTTTTGCATATTTTTTTATACTTTGACCGCTGTATATGGCTTCTCCAACCTTTACTGTTTTGGGGATTTTGGTTTGAAATACCTCTATCTTTCCCTGATACATTTCTTCCACCTGCTGAGTAAGGAGTTTTGAAAGATTTGTCCTGTTATCGCACATGGTAAGCAAAATACCTTTTATCGTTAGACTTTCGTTGACTCTCTTTTTAATTTTTTGAATGGTTTTTAAAAGTTCACTGATTCCGACGATTGCAAACAACTGTGTATCTGCTGTAATA
>JAEZZN010000118.1 GCA_023418535.1 Bacillota bacterium
TCAATGCAGCAACGATTATCGCTATACAAATCATAATTGTACGAATATATTCTTTCATTATCTATATCCTCCATAAATATCTATCTTTCCAGTGTTTGAGAAAGATCTTCTATAAAAAGCCGTTCCTCCAACAGTTCCAGAATATTCAAAACCAGTTCCTAATAATTTTAATGCAGAACTATTTGATAAATATTATTTGATTCTAATATAGTATGAGGTTTATTTTCTAAAATTTCTAGAGTTTCACCTGTATTTTTGTCTATTATTTTTACTATTTCAGATTCATCAGAAGAATTATAATCTAAAATTATATCCTCTTTGTTATATCCATCAATAGTAAATGAGAAGGCTTTGAATTTAATTTCCACTTCATTGTTATTATAAGTATTAGCTAAAACACTATTGTTTGAAATGAAGATTAAAAATATAGCTATTGCAAAGCATATAATCTTAAATTTCTTCTTGTTAGTATTTACCAGATATACATAAAATCCTACTATAATTATTATTATCGTCCCAATTAATATATACCCATATATAAGTAAAACAAACGAATTATTTAACTATAAAAAATAATATTGATTAAAATCCAATATATTAGTTTAAAACAACAAAAAATAGTTGTTTACTTTAAAGGTAAAAGATGGTATAATAATTGAAATAAAATTTTTTAATAATGAAAGTCAAAGAAGGTTAAAAAATGGGGCTAACAGGCAAAATTGAAAAATTTTTACTTGAACAATTAGAAATTGAAGAAAGAGAGTATATAGAAATAGGACGAAATGAACTTGCTGAAAGATTTAATTGTGCACCTTCTCAAATCAATTATGTATTGTCAACTCGATTTACACCTTATAAAGGATATTATATTGAGAGTAGAAGAGGTGGAAGCGGGTATATTAAAATAACAAAATTAGAAATGACTGAAAATCAGTTAATTAATAATATACTAAACGAAACTATTAAAGATTCTATTACATTAGATAAAGTAAAACATATTTTACAAGGATTAACTGAAGAAGGAGTGATAGAAGAAAGAGAAGCTCTTTTAATTATACATAGTTTAGATGACCACGCACTAAAATCAATAGATATCAATGATAGAAATTTAGTAAGAGCAAGTATATTTAAAAATATTCTGCTTGCCTTATTAAGGGACTAGGAGGTAATTATGAAATGTTTCAACTGTGGAAATGACGCAGATATGGAAGTTATGATAATGGTAAATGGCCAATTAAAAAAAATAAATATATGTATGGATTGTTATAGAGAACAGATGGTTGATATGATGGATGATATTACCGATGAAGATGGGAATATAGATCCAGAAAAAATCCAAAAACAAATGCACGAATTTTTTGAAAATAACCAAGATGCACTAAATCAATTATTTGGAGAAGGAAATGGATTTTCTGGATTTAATATAAATGGTGAAAATCTTGGATATCCACATATGGATTTTGAAACATTTAAAAATATGAATTTTGACGGAAATCCTGAAGAATTTAAAAATATTTTTAAAAGTTTTATGAATAAAGACAATAAAACTACAAGTAATAGATTTGGATTTGATCCATATAAAGACTATAAATCAAAGCCAGGTGAATATAATAAACTAGATAGTGCTCAAAGACAGATTGCGTCAATTCAAAACACTTTGGAAGAAAAGAAGAAAATCTTACAAAGACAAATAAATGATGAAGATTATATGGCTGCAGCAACATCTAGAGATGAAATAAAAGAAATGAACAAGAGAATTATAAAATTAAAATTATTACAAAAAGAGGTTGATTAATTATGACGATGAGAGATTTAATGATGAGAATCACCAATGAAGCTCGTCAAATGAAATCTAAATATATAGGAACGGAGCATGCCTTAATAGCTCTATTGAACTCAGGAGGACTTGAATCAAGAGCTCTTGCAGCTTCTGGTGCAAATTATGAATTAATAAGGGAATATATTCTAAAATCAATGGATATTGAAAAGGGTGATAGAGTTGAAGGGACTACGCCTCAATTAAGAATGCTTTTAGACGAAGTGATGGTTCAAAAGAAGAGAAATGGTAGAGAAGAGACATTTGAAGAATTATTATTAATACAATTATTAGTTTCAGATTCTGAAGCTAAAAGAGCATTAGTTGCAACAAATGTTGATCCTCAACAAGTATATTCTGTTTTAGATTATTATCTTAACAATAAATCACAAGGTACTGAAGGAAAAGACACACCAAATTTAAACAAATATGGTGAAGATTTAACACTTAAGGCTTTAACTAAGATTGATGGAGTTGTTGGTAGAGAAAAAGAAATAAATAGAATTATACAAATAATTACAAGAAGAACCAAAAACAATCCTATATTGATAGGGGAAGCTGGTGTAGGTAAAACTGCAATAGTAGAAGGTATAGCAAAGAAAATTGCTTCAAATGACGTACCAGACATTATGAAAGGAAAGAGAATTATATCTTTAGATATGGCATCTATGGTTGCAGGTACAAAATATAGAGGAGATTTTGAGAAGAGAATTTCGGATACTTTGAAAGAAGTGATGGAACTTGATGATGTCATTGTATTTATAGATGAAATTCATACTATAGTTGGAGCAGGGTCTTCTGAAGGTAGTTTAGATGCATCGAATATTATGAAACCATATCTTACAAAAGGGGATTTAAAGATTATAGGTGCGACTACAATTACTGAATATAGACAATTTATAGAAAAAGAATCTGCATTAGAAAGAAGATTGCAACCTGTACAAGTTGATGAGCCTAGTGTAGAAGAAACTATTGACATCTTAAAAGGAATTAGAAAATATTATGAAAGATTCCATAAAATTGAAATATCAGATGAAGTTATTGAAGAAGCTGTAAAATTATCGGACAGATATTTAGTAGATAGATTTCTTCCTGATAAAGCTATAGACGTAATTGATGAAGCTTCTTCAAAATTAAAAGTAGATTCATTTAAATTACCTAAAGAATTATTAAGATTAAAAGAAGAATATCAATCATTGAAAGATCAAAAAGAAGAAGCAGTAAATACACAAAATTATGAAAAAGCGGCATTTATTAGAGATAGAATAAATGAAGTTGAAGTTTCTTTACAAGAATTTAATAAAGTGCAAGAAGAAAGTGAAGAAATTGAATATATTGAAAAGATAACGATAGACAGAGTTAGAGAAATAATTTCTGATTGGGCAAAAGTACCAGTTACAAAACTTACAAAAGAAGAAAATGAAAGATATAGAGATCTTGATGAAAATCTTAAAGAATCAGTAATTGGGCAAGAAGAAGCCATTGATAAAGTCTCAAAAGCTATAAAAAGAGCAAGAGTCGGATTGAAAGGTCCAAATTCTCCAATAGGAACATTTATATTTGTAGGACCAACAGGTGTAGGAAAGACTTATTTAGCAAAGAAAATAGCTGATGAAATATTTGAAGGTGAAGAAAATCTAATAAGAATAGATATGTCTGAATATATGGAAAGACATAATGTTTCAAAACTAATAGGTTCACCTCCAGGATATGTTGGATATGAAGAAGGTGGACAATTAACTGAAAAAGTTAGAACAAATCCATATTCAGTTATTCTATTTGATGAAATAGAAAAAGCACATCCAGATGTATTCAATATTTTACTTCAAATTCTTGATGAAGGTAGATTAACGGATTCACAAGGTAGAGAAGTAGACTTTACAAACACTATAATAATTATGACTTCAAATGCTGGAGCATCACAACTTTCTAAGAAAAATACTATAGGTTTTGAATCAGAAGAAAATAGCAGAAAACGTGATTACGAAGCTACAAAAGAAGTTGTAAATAGAGAATTGAAGAATCTATTTAAACCAGAATTTTTAAATAGAATTGATGATATTATCGTGTTTAATAGATTAAGTGAAGAAGATATTAAGAAAATTGTTGAAATTAAGCTAGAAGATCTTATCGAAAGAATGGAAGAAATGGGATATGAAGCTAAATATACTGATAAAGTAGCTGAAAAGATTGCTAAAATTGGTTTTGATGAAACTTATGGTGCAAGACCACTTGATAGAGCTATTAAGACAGAGATAGAAGATTTAATAGCTGAAAAAATATTAGATGAAGAAATCTCAAAAGATAAGAAAATTTCCATAATAATAAGGGGAGACAAGATTTCCTTGAATGAATTGGAAAGGGCTTAATATGAAACTTAAAACAATTTATAGATGCAGTGAATGTGGTGAAAGTCAAATAGCTTGGGCAGGTAGATGCCCAAGCTGTGGGGCTTGGAATACATTAGAAGAAGAA